>JAIFNK010000069.1 GCA_020047775.1 Akkermansia sp.
GGTCTGATAGCAGTTGCAGGACTCCAGCCATCACCGCGAGCAGGGCGAATAGAATTCCCTTGGCCACGATCCAGCGCTTGTCTGTCAAATCAGGACCCATCGTTCAGAATATCACTTGATGGGAGTGAGCGCGACTTTCCGGAAATGCACCGCGCCGAGCTCGCTTTGCAGGCAGATCGCGCCGGTGTCGGTGCTCAGGCCGGTGGCTTCGTTCATCAGTTTGTCGTTGATCCAGACTTTGACTGTCTTGCCCGCGCAGCGGATGCGGACGGTGTTCCACTCGCCGGGCGGGTTTTCGTTGCTGCCGCCTTTTTTCCACCAGCGGCGTCCCTGGGGCGTGCTATCGGCGACGGTGAGGGCTTCCCCGATGGTCCAGAAGTCGCCGGCGTTTTCATGGGCGAGCTGGACTTCAATCGACTTGGGCCAGGCGAACATTTCCCTGGGTTTGGAAGCGTGGACGAGCACGCCGCTGTTTCCGGGTTTGGCACCCGGCGCCCAACGCCATTCCACGCGGAGTTCATAATTCGAATACTCCTTCATGGTCCGCATCACGCCGGGCGGGCGTCCCTTGCAAATCAGAATCCCGTCCGAAACCGACCAGACGGCCTCCGGTTTGACGGCTGGATCGAGCACATCGAAGGTCCAGCCCTCGAAGTCCTTGCCATTGAAGAGCGGTTCAGTCTCGCCGGCGTCAACGAAGGTGGCGAAAACCAGTAGTGCGGCTGCGAATTTTCCAACCATGCACGTCGCTATCAGGAGCAAGGCGTAACGGCAAGAGAAGTCGGATAGAAGATGGAATTCGTTTTTTGAAATCGACTTCTCCGGTCGTTCCGCCTTCCGATGGGGCGCATGGAAGGACGTGCGGAATCACCGGAAGCGATGGAAGCCCTGGGACGGGAGGCCGCCAAGCTGGCAGGTCCGGGCTCGGTCATCGGTCTGGTCGGCGGGCTCGGTGCCGGGAAAACCCATTGGACCAAGGGTTTCGTGGCGGGCATCGGATCGGCGGCGGAGGTTACCAGCCCGACCTTCGGGCTGATTCACGAGTATTCGGGCGGCCGGCGGCCGGTGTTTCACCTCGATTTCTACCGACTCGACTCGGCCCGGGAGCTGGTGGCACTCGGCTGGGACGAGCTGCTGGAGGAGGGCGGAGTGATCGTCGCCGAGTGGGCGGATAAATTTCCCGAACTGCTCCCGCCGGATACCGTCTGGCGGCACTTCACCGTCGAGCCGGATGGCAGCCGGACGGTGCGGAAGGCAGGCTTAGAAGGCACCTAGCGCACCGGCAGCTTGTGCCAAGCCGCCGAAACCGTTCAACAAGCTGCCCGCGGAGCGGCCAAGTGCGGCTGGCAAGCCACAGGAAGTCAGGGAAAATGCCAGCACCGCCAGCGAGGACCATTTCAAAATTCGTTTCATGGGGGACCACCATTCACATCGGGAAATGGGAGTCAAGCAGCACAAACGGACGGGTTGGACCGCCTGAAATGTCGCAATCCTACGGATGGGCGGCTGACCGGGCTTCAAAAAACAAGGTCAGTTCATTGCGGTTGTAGGTGAGGTGGGTTCTCGCGATCAATTCCAAGCCTGCGGCTGCGGCCGTTTCCACGGCGGACCGGTAGAGGGTGTTGATTTCCTCATAAGTGGAAATGCCGGTGGTTTTCAAAGTGAAAATGACGAGTCCGCCCGGGTTGAGGTTTTGCGAAAGACGGCCCACTTGGCGGAGTGATTCGCCGGGATCGCCGTTCATGTCGGAGAGAATCGCATCATAGCGCATGCTGGAGTTCGGCTTGAAGGCCGCCACGTCGAGCAGGGCGAAAACCAGATCCGGCCGCCGGTCCAGCCGCTTGTCCAACGGTGCGCGGTCGATGGCGGTCACCTTGAATTTCCTCGCCAGCAGTTCCGACGTCATGCCGCCGGGGCTGGCTCCGAGCTCCAGCCAGTGGCTGCCCTTGCGCAGCGGTTTGCGATGCATCAGCAGATAGTGCAGTGCCTCGGCGATTTTCGCGCCGGCGCGGCTGATGGTGTCCGGGGAATTCTGGCTGATGTATTTGGTGCCGCCCGGATACAGGCCGTTTGAGTCTTTCGGGCTTTGCATGCCGCAGAACAGGCCTTCTTTTCCGACCAGGCAGAACAAGGTGGGCTGATTCCGGTCCTGGGCTTCCACCTCTTTGAACTCGGCGATCTGCTTGGAAAAAAGCTGAAGCGTCCGACCACGCAGGTTGGAGGCGAGGGTCTTGTAGTAGCGGTTCGTGGCGCTCGGATCGAGCTGGCCGATAAAAACCGCCTGCGGATCGCGCCCGCCGAATTTCCGGGCCAGCGCCTGGGCCGCTTTTTCGACAAACCCGTCCATTTTCTCGGGATTGCACGGCCACGCGTGTGCAACCGGCAGATTCCACCGCACGAATTTACCCGCCTCAGACTGCTGCAGGCCGACGGGATTTGAAGTCTGGATCAAGTAATACTCGCTCCCCAGCCTCTTGGAAACCTCCCCGCCCAAACCCGCGACGATTTCGCCGGCGAAAGGCTCAAAAACCTCTGAAATACGGATCAGACATGGGGTGGGCGGCTGGTCGGATGCGGGAGAACTCAAAATAATACTTTCTCCACGAAGTGATACGCGGGCCCCGGATCTGGTGCAACACCCGTCTCGTCCGGCGACCCCACATTTCCCCGATACTCCTCAATGCGCAGCCTCCGGTCCGAATCAATCCAACACCGCCCCACCGTGCCCGCGGATGAATCATCAGGTGTTGGGAAATTTCAGCGGCTGAGATCTTCCTGGTACATCAACTTGAATCCGCTTTGATGGAGCACGGCGACGGCGAACTCGTAGTCTTCCACGTGCATCGCCAGCATCGAGCGGCCTTCCGGGCTGGGCATCAGGGCGTAGGCGAAATCGATGTTGGTCTCCGCGATCATCAGGGTGTCCAGGCACTGGAGAAGCCCGGGACCGGACTCGCGCATCGCGATGACAATCAGCTCGCAGGTGGTATAGGGAATTCCCTTCTCCATGAAAAGCTGCTCGGTGCCGTCCGGGTCCGAGACCACGAGCCTGGCCACCGTCGCATCCCGCGAGTCCTGCACGCTCAAGCCGATCACTTCGATCCCCAGCGAGCGGAGGAGCTTCACCATCGCAGCCAGCGCCCCGGCACGGTTGGGCAGCAAGACCGAGAATTGGCGGACTGGCTCGCTATGGTCGATGATGGTTTCAGACTCCATGGAACCAACGCTATCTTAACCGAGGGGCCCGCACAAGAGGATCGTCTGGACCGCACCACTGGCGACGTCCTGAATGACCAACTGATTGGGGCGCACGTCGGAAATGAGATACTCCTTGCCGTCGGCACCGTTGAAACGCTGACCGGGAGAAGCCAGATAGCGTTTTCCGGTAGCCGCGTCCTCGACCAGCGCGACGGGATCGTGCGCCTTGGAGGGAACGCCCGCGATCCACTCGCGGGTCGCGCCGGTGGACTGATCCCGGACCTCCACCACCGAGATTTCCGCGCTGTGGTCGGGATTCACCTTGCTCTCCTCCATCCGCCGCCGCACCTGCACCACGACCAGGGAGGATCCCGGAATCCGGTCTCCCGCACGCACTTTCACCTCACGGGTGACCGCTCCGGCGAGCTGCAGCGTGGCGGTGTCATCTTGCACGCTCTTCACGCTCACAGGCATATCCTTCTCGCGGAAATGCCGCATCACCAGCGGCGGCAGCGGGAAGGATGATTCGTTAGCGACCGGTTCGCTCAATGTTTCGCCGGCGAGCGGCGTGGATGGCGTCCGCCGGGTCACCGCTACTGCCGGAGCATTTTCCGGCACCGGGACGTCTGATGTTTTAGAAGCCGCAGCATCGACGAATGCATCCATCGCCGCCGCGATCTCCGTGGGCGAATCCAATGCCAGCTCCTCGGGCGACGGATCGCGGGAAATCAGTTCCGCAATCTCCGGATGGCCGGCGGCGGTGGCGAGATCGGCCGCCGTGTGGCCGTCCGGATCGGTCGTGAACCGGCTGGCACCGATGTCTAGCAGCAGCTTGACAGCTTCCACGTGCCCGTTCTCCGCGGCGATCATCAGCGAGGTCCGCCCATCCTCCATCCTGGCGTAAACCGAGGCGCCGAAATTCGTCAACGCGTCGATCACATCCGCCCGCCCGACCAGCGCGGCTAACAACAGCGCCGGATCGAGATCCTCGCGGTTGTAGGAGGCCAGCTCGCCGACCGAGCCGGATTTCCCCTCGCGCACGGCGAGCATGAGCGGCCGGAAGCCGTCCTGGTCCTTCAGC
Organism: Akkermansia sp.; assembly: GCA_020047775.1. Lineage (GTDB taxonomy): Bacteria > Verrucomicrobiota > Verrucomicrobiia > Verrucomicrobiales > Akkermansiaceae > Luteolibacter. The sequence goes on from JAIFNK010000069.1 coordinate 4,280, forward strand.
TTGGAATCGGCACCCTGGCGCAGCAGCCAGCGCACCATCGCGGTCTGATCCGCCAATACCGCCGCCATCAGCGGCGTCCGCTCCGAGTTTCCGCGAAGATCCACCGACAGGCCACGGGTGAGCAGATAGTCCGCCGCCGCCTGGGCGCCGCCCGCCGCAGCGGCGTGGAGCGCGGAATCCCCGGACGCATCCCGCGTGTCCACGGCGAATTTTCCCGCGACGAATTTTTTCAAAGCCACCAGATCGTTGCCCCGGCTTGCGCGGAACCAGTCGTCCGCCGTGAGTTGGTAGCCGGCTTCCGCGAGATCGGATTTCAGCGTGTCCTTGCTCTTCCGGCACGAGGGAATCAGCGCCAGCGAAAGCGCGACCACTACCACGCCCGCCAAGTTTCCCGAAATCCTTGTCATGCGAAGAGCAATACTTCGGGTTTCCTAAGCATTCAACCCCGAAGCTTCCGCCGGGGTGATTTCCAGAATCCGGCAACTCCCGTCCCTGATCATGAAGCGGACATTGCAGCCACACAGCGAGGCCCCGAACACCCGCTCCGAATCCTCCGCACGGGTCGCCGGACGAGGATCCAGCGAGAGCGCTTCCAACAACACCGCCCGCGACCTCGGCGGCAGCCGCTGGAAATCCACCTCCGCGCCAGGCTCCACCTCCACCGGCAGGCGCGCGATCGCATCCCCGGCGAATCCGCCCGCCGCTTCCGGCACCGCTTCCGCGTAATGCAGATACGGCTTCACGTCGAACACCGGCGTGCCGTCCAGCAGATCCAAGCCGCCAAGCAGCAACACCGGGGAATCCGGAGCCGTCATGTCGATCCCCTCCAGCCTCACCAGCGAAAGCCCAAGCCCGTTAGGCCGGAATGTCGAGCGGCTCGCAAACACCCCGATCCGCTGGTTTCCCCCCAGCCGCGGCGGGCGCACCGTCGGTTTCCATCCTTGTTCCACGGTTTCATGGAATCCGAAAATCAGCCACAAGTGCGAAAACCCCTCGATGCCCCGCACCGCCTCCGGGCTGCGGTATTCCGGATGAAATACCAGCCGCCCCCACGCGCTCGGACACAGCCCCGGCTGCCGCGGCACCGCGAATTTCGAACCGAAGCACGAGCGGACGGTGGCGATGGGGGAGATGTTCATTGGCTGGGGATTTCATCGCTACCGCTGGGGAAAGACAAGCACCGCATCACATGGAGCCGGCCACTCCCAAAACCCGCGCCGCCCGATCCATTTTTTCAGCCCACCGTTTGTTCACCCTGATTTAACTTGCGGGCGCTCCTTGGGGTGATAGAAATCCCCTCATGATCCGAAATCCCAGAGCCACGCCTGTCCTTGCCGCATTTGTCGGGATGATACAGCGTGCTGCATTTGTGGGACAAATACGGCGTGCTGTTCAATAAATCTGTTGGGCAAAACAAGAATGCGAGCACTTCGGCCTATTTACCTGTTCTCGATGATGGCCCTCCTCATTGTAGTAGGCTTCTGGATTCATTCCTTCATCGGAGTCGGGCATGTAGGATACTGCTCTTTGCCACGCGAAGGCGAATATGGTCCGGAGTTTGAATGGTTAATTGCCGCGGAAGCTGGTTCGATCACGCTAGTGAAAGTCCCTTATATCCGATACCTGGACTTCGGTTTTAATCATGGATTTTCCGGGTTTGGGGAAGGAAGCGTAGTTGGGGATGGAGGCGGTATGTTGTCGAGATTGACTGGCCACTTCAGGTTTCATCAATGCTCCGAGCAAGACAACTTTTATGGGATTCCTTGCCTGTTGATTGGCAGTGTTCCGTTCTGGCTTCCGGCGATGATCCTCGGCATTGTGGCAGTTCTTGCACGGCGGCTTTATACCCAAGCAAAATCTAAAGCCCAACAAGCCGCGTCATGACAACCACTACCAGCTGCCCTGTTTCGATGATTTCCCGTAACTCAACCATCAACCCTGTGATCGATGCTCGCCCTAGCTGGTAGTGGTGGCTGCGCTTTACGTCGCTACAAATTTGGAACCATGCTACGTCGTCTCTTGATCACTGCCACTATTTGGGGACTCGGACTTCTGACGATGGTTATCTATTCTAAAGACCTTGAAGAGTCGCTTTGGTTTTTATACGATCCTCTTCTCATTGGTTTTGTTTGGTTTGTAGGTGTCGCGATCTTCGTGTTGGCCGCCATCCGGATCAGAAAGCAGCACAGGACTGCGATTGCGTGCCTTGTTGTAATTGTGTTTGGATCGCTCGCGTTTGTGTGTGAGGACTACTTGGCCGTGAACGTCAGATTCCGGATTTCGCAGACGCACTACGAGAAGAGACTTCAATCCGTATTGTCGTCTGACAGTGCCGCAAAGGCCGACGATGTCGCGGGTGTGGAGGGGACCACCTCGAAGCGGGTCGCGTTTTACTGGATTCGTGGCGTGACTGATAACTGGGTGGGCCTTGTCTTCGATCCTACGGATTCACTCGCCGAGCCAAGATCGAGCCAAAGACAGGCGCAATATTTCGGAGAAGACTTGGTTTCCGCCCGTCATCTCAACGGTCACTGGTATCTTTGCACATTCACTTGAATCACCCCGACTAAAGACCAACACAAAGCGAACAATTCGTGGCGCGCCAACCGCCCATAAGCTTTTCGATTTCACTTCAACCATCCTTCAACCGCGCCGGCGGGCGCATATCTAACGATCCCGGAGGGGTAGACTGCTTGCCAAAAGGAATAGCCGAAACCCCTTCAACTCGTCTCATCGTGAAGCTGTGAGGAGTTCGCGCTTTAGCGCAATGCCGCTAAGGATTGGCCTGTGGTTTTCAACACCAACGGTGTTTTGCCCTCCAGCCCGGGGTTGGCGTGAGGAACGAACGCCTACCCTGGGAAACCCGGATCACCCGTGGATTGAATCACAACGTGGTTCCGGCCCCGGCGAGTGAGGAAAATGAGCGGACTGCCCGATGTCCGCACCGGCCGGAACTCCGTTGGAGTTCGGAAGATTGGGAAACCGGTTCCCAAGGTAGCCGTCACCGGCAACCTTGGGCTGGAGTGCGCAACACCGTTGGTGTAAACTCGGAAGGAGAATTGGAACCAAGGATGAACAGATGGACGCGGATTCTCAAAAGGTTGCATGGACCGGACGTATCACCCGGCAGATGGGTGGATAAATCGCTGCAAATTCCTAATGATCCGTGTTCACCCGTGTCCATCCGTGGTTCTATTTTCCCATTTAACGCCAGAACCCGCACTGCGCTGGAGTGTGGAAAACAGAGCAACTTGGCAGTGCGTCGTGGCGGCGGTTTTTAACCGCCAAGCCAATCAAACCATGCGGGCTGTGCTTCAACTTTCCCTCAAATTGATGAACCTGGGCATGGCGGTTGAAAACCGCCGCCACGTTCCTGCAGCCAAAACACTTCAAGTTCCTCGGGAGGGTAAAAGACGCGCCCTTCTCCCGATCCTTTAAGGAATCGATCCTCGCAGTTCGCTTCTTGATCCCGGCAGGGATCACGGATTCTAGCCCCGGGTCGAGGAGCGGTAGCGACGAACACCCGGGGAAACGAGGAAACAGAAAAATTCGACCCCGGTAGTGGGTCGCAGAAGTCGCGGATGTCCGTGGTGCATCGAGCCATTCTGGCACGCCTTTCAGGGCGCGAATTCCCTAAAAACCGAGACCCGGGGTGGTCGTCGCTACCGCTCCTCGACCCCGGGCTATCCGCTGAGATCCCTACCGGGATATGGAAATCGGCCGAAATTTCATCCAATCCTTAAAGCTATTGGAATCAATTCCGCGCTCCAATTGATGAATCACCGCGTCTTGAAATGCACGCTCGACCGCAGCACTCCGGCTTCACGGCGGCTGTGGACGGTGAGGTTGTCGAGATCTCCGAGGATCGCGATCGCACTTTTGATCGTTTTCTTCTGCATGTCCGTGAAGGGTTTTCCCGTCAGCGCCTCCGCGTTGTCATCGATCAGCGTGGAGGTTTCCTGTGCGTATTTTTGGAGGGTTTTGAAGTTCAGGGAGAACCACAATCCGTCGCGGGTCGCACCGCCGGCATCCGCCTTGGCGATGAGGTCGAGCGCCTGGTTTTTCGAGGTGGAGGCGACGAACCACTTGTCACCGACCGTCACGGAGGGAAGGAAATCATCGGTGAAAAACGGCATTGGGAAGAACCAGGTGGTGTTGCCGTTTTTCTCGGAACTAAGGGGCTTCTGCATCGGGATTTTCTGCCCGGTCATCTCGCTGACTTTGCCGAGAGTGCCGGTGAGGGTGGTGTTGATCTGATCCCACGAACCCGCGAGCTTGGCGCGGTCGGTGACCGGCGCGATGATGGAGACGCGGGGCACCTTCGCCTTGTCCACCACCGCTTGCGGAATCCCTGGAACCGCCGGCGCACTTCCCTTGAGATCCACGATCAGGGCGCTCTCGTGGCCGAGGCCGCCGCCGAAATCATTCCCGAAGGCGTCCCACAGCGCCACCATGTCCGGGCGGAACTTCTGGTCGAACATGGTTGCCATCGCCTTGAACTGCGCCATCTGCTCGCCCTCCATCGGCGCTTCCGCCACTTTCATCGTCATCGCATAGGCCGTCTCCAACAGCGCCTCGAAGTAGGCGCGGGCCTTTTCGTCATAAACCGCGTTTGCCGTGAAGTCGGCGAACATCAGCACTTCCTCGGAATCGCCGAGAGTCGCAAGTTTGTTAGGCGACTTCCAATCGACCATGCCGGAGTCCGTGCCGCCAAACGATTCGATTTTCAGGCCCTCTTCGAAAAAGGCGGCCATGCCGAGCGAGTCGTTGCCGGCGAGTGCGCGCAGGGCGGTTTCCCGTTCTGCGACGATCTTGAACATGGCTTCCAAATCCCGGGTGTCGCCGAGGCCCTCGGCACCGGCGAGTCCGTCGCGCAGTCCGTCGCGCAGTCCGTCGGTCATGTCCGAGAGTCCGCCGGCGGCCTTCATCAGGGTGTCCATTCCCTGCTTCTGGCCGTAAATGACCGCTGCCAGTTCCTTGGAGGCGTAGGCATCGGTGAAGGCGAGCGCGTCCGTGGCCACCAGCGACTGGCCAGGGGCGCTGGCGAGCTTGAGATCGTCCACCGAGCCGCCGAGGAAAAGCACGACGTAGTCCCCGACCATGCCGCTGACGATCACGATGTCCTTCTTGGCCACCGCGGCGATGAGTTGGTCCACCTTGGCGGGCTCCAATTCCTCCTCCATGCCTGCCCGGTCTTGCGCCATCATCGCGGAAACCTTGGAACCGGGAATCTTGAATCCCTTGAACGTCCGGCCCGAGTTTTCGATTTCCACGGGCTCGACCATGTCACCGAAGAGATTGACGTTTTCAATCATCGCCGCGACCTGCTGGGCGGCGACGGCGCGCTCCGATTCCGCGGTCTTGAACGCCAGATAAACCGGCGGCATTTTGGTTTTTTCAAAAAGCGCGATGCCCGACTGCGGATCCTCGAGCAGATCCTTGGCCAGTTCCGGGCCGTAGCTGTCGCCGAAGGATTCCGCAAGCGCGCCGGCATTGCCGGACTTCATCGCCGCGACGAAGGTCTTGGCCATCGACCGCATTTGGAAATAGCCCATCCGGCGG
>JAIFNK010000263.1 GCA_020047775.1 Akkermansia sp.
GACCGGTGGGTGAATCGCGGAAAAACTCGAAATGAAAACAATGTGACCCCGTCCGCGGGTGATCATGCCGGGTAAAACCGCATTGGCACTTGCAGCGGCACCCTCGTAATTTGTGGCAATCACCTCATCCCAGGCCGCTTCATCCGTGCGCATCAACGGATGATCCCGGATGATCCCGGCGGCGCAGACGAGCAGATCGGCTGATTCCAGCGGTGGCAGGGAACGGAATGAATCCGGATTTGAAACATCCAGGGACTTTCGGTCCGGAGCCAAAATCGTCCAATCCGGCGAGGTGAACGCTTGAATCAAGGCGCTGCCCAATCCACCGCTGCCGCCTGTAATCACCAGTTGATTCACTCGCCAGAAGGATGGATCGGATCCCTTCGTCCCTGCAAGCACGGCAATCACCAAGAACCCCGGCAGAGCTTGGGAATAACCTCCGAACAGGTGGGTGAAACCGGCTGCAGTCAGGCAAATCCAAGTTTCATCCGGACTTCATACAGCTTCATCCGCAGGTTGTTGTTCCCGTGGAACGCCCGGCGCCAAGCTGAGGAACAGGCGGGTTTCCGGCTTATTTACACTATGAAGAAGAAGATCTTATAGGTTCAAAAATGAAGAAATCATCAAGAGAAGAGAAGCCAAGCGGGTGAAACAAAAAGATCCCACCAGCCGCTTGCGACCGATGGGACCTGCCGTGACAAACCGCCTGAATGAGCTCAGAGCAGCATCAGGGCGGGCTGCTCGATGAGTTTCTTGATCTCGGCAAGGAAGGAGGCTCCCACCGCTCCATCGACCACGCGATGGTCACAGGACAGTCCGAGGTTCATCCGCAGTCCGGGGACGATTTGACCGTCCTTGACCACGGGTTTCTCGATTGCGGCACCGACCGAGAGAATCGCGGCTTGAGGTGGATTGACGATCGCGTCGAAGGATTCAATGCCCCAAGCACCGAGATTGGAAACGGTGATGGTTCCGCCGTCGAACTCATCGGGCTTGAGTTTCTTGTCCTTGGCGCGGATGGCGAAGTCCTTGACCGCGCGGGAGATCGCCAGCAGAGACTTGGATTCAGCTTGTTTGATGACCGGCGTGACCAGGCCGTCTTCCACAGCCACAGCCACGGACAGTCCGACGTGCTTGAATTTCACGATGTGGTCGCCGGCGAACGAGGCATTGACCGCAGGCACGGCTTCGGCGGCGTTGATGACCGCTTTGAGGATGAAGTCATTGACGGAATATTTGTTGCCATGGGTCTTTTCGGCCTGCGCATTGACTTGTTGGCGAAGCGCCATGAGCGGGGCCGCGTCTACTTCAAGATGCAGGTAAAAATGGGGGATGGTGGTTTTAGAAGTGAGGAGTCGCGAGGCAATGATCTTGCGCATGGAGCTCAGCTCGATTCTTTCGTCGCCCTCGCGGGCCACCGGAGCAATTGCCAAGGGTGCGGGCGCTGCGGCCAAGGGTGCGGCAGGAGCGACGGTTTTTGTCTTGATGGACGCGGCCAAGGCTGCGGCTGCTGTGGCGTCCGAAGAACGGGGTGCGGCTGCCGTGGCAGGAGCACTTGCGGCGGCCTCGACATCGCTTTTGACAATGCGCCCGGCAGGACCTGAACCGGAAATGCGGGTAAGATCGACTCCCTGTTCTCCCGCGAGCTTACGGGCAAGCGGCGAGACCTTGAGGCGTTCATTCGATGCTGCGGCTGCCGGCTGGGCTTCGGCAGGGGTGGGTGCCGGAGAAGCCGGGGCGGGTGTCGGCCCGGCCGGTGTGCTCACGGTCGCTTGTGGGGTGGGTGCCGGTGATGAGCCGGAGTCACCGTCGAGCACCGCCAGGGTTCCGCCGATTGGAGCGCGTTCACCCTCCTTGACGAGAATGGCGGTAAGGGTGCCGTCATCGAAAGCTTCCATTTCCATGGTCGCCTTGTCGGTTTCGATTTCTGCGAGAATGTCACCGATTTCGACGGAGTCGCCGATTTTTTTGTGCCATTTGATGAGGGTGCCCTCGGTCATGGTATCCGAGAGTTTTGGCATTTCGATGTTCACAGACATGATATTGATAGGGAAGTGGAGTCGGCGGGAGAATGAGAAAAATTGAGGGTATTTCCAGCCTTTTTACCGGGAGAGTTGGAAACAAAAAAGCGCGGGGGAGTTCGTGACTCCTCCGCGCTTGGGAAAACGATGGATGGATCAACTCAAGGGGTGACTAGCACCGGGCCAAGAGGAAGCGGTTTCATGGTGGGAATCAGACCAAGGTTGGGGCTGCCACTGGAACCCTGCGTGCTTGCCAAGCGCATGGTATACTCCGAGGTGGTGCCGCAGCAATCCTTCGTCGGGCAGAAATACCGTGTGCACGGACCGCATGGGACACGAACCTTCCGGGTCACGGTCTTGTAGCGAGGCACTTTTTCCTGGATGGTTTCAACCATGCCGCCCTTGCCACCGTAGCCGGGGGTGGCGACTTGTTTGGTCACGATGTCATAGCCGCAGGTTCTCAATTTGCGGGTCTCCGTGCGGTAGCCAGCGGTCCGGGTAGACGTACCGAACATCGAGCAGCAGGAGGAAAAGCCGAGGGAAACGGCGATAAGGGTAGCTAGAAGTGCTAGGTTTTTCATGGTAGTTAGTGATTGGTGGTAAGAGAGGAAACGCGGTTTTAGAACAAACAGCAGCAGGAGGTGAGGCCTAGGACGAGTGCCGAGATTGCGACGAGTGTGGTGAGTTTTAAAAACATTTACGTGATGCTAGGAACGCATGCCGCATTGGCAATCAAAAAGACCGGGAGGTTTTATGCCGGGAAGGCTGGAAATCCGAATTCCGGGAATGACATGGATTTTAAGAGGATTCAACCGAGACTCAGAACCTTTTCCACAATCCTACGAGGATTCGGAAGTTGTTCATGTTCAATGTGTGGTGAATAAATTGCCGGGGCGTCGATCGAGCAAACCCGCTTGATCGGACCATCGAGATAATCGAACGCGTGATCTTGAATCAACATGGCGACCATTGCGGAAACCCCGCCGAATGGCTTGGACTCGTCGACGAGGACCACGCGGTTGGTTTTCATGACGGATTTGAGAATGGCATCCTGGTCCAACGGGCGGATCGAGCGGAGATCGAGCACCTCGGCGTCGATGCCGTGATCGTTCTTGAGAATTTCCGCAGCTGCCAAAGCCTGGATGACGGAGCGGCCGTGCGCGATCAGTGAAACATCCGAGCCTTCGCGTTTGATTTCCGCCAGACCGAGAGGAATTACGAAGTCACCGTCGGCGGGATCCGGAACCTCGCCGGTGGTTCCGTAGAGCAAGGTGTTCTCCATGAAATAGACAGGATCGTTGTCCCGGATCGCCGCCTTGATCAATCCCTTGGCATCGGCTGGTGTCGCAGGAGCGCAAACTTTCAATCCGGGAAATGCGGCAAACAACCCTTCCGGGATGTGCGAGTGGGTTGCGCCGACGCCCGTGCCACCATTGGCGGGTCCGCGGACGACGATCGGGCAGTTGCAAAGACCGCCGGACATGTAGCGGACGCAGGCCGCATTGCTCACCAACTGGTCGAACGCGACGGAATGGAAGGACCAGAACATCAGTTCCATGACCGGGCGGACCCCCAGCATGGAGGCACCGATACCCATACCGATGAATCCCGCTTCGGAAATCGGCGTGTCGACGATGCGCTTGTCGCCCCATTTTTTCCAAAGCCCTTCGGTGACTTTATAGGCGCCGTTGTATTGGGCGACCTCCTCGCCCATCAGGACGACGTTCGGATCGCGGGCGAGTTCTTCATCAAGGCCTTCACGGAGGGCTTCACGATAGGTGAGAATGCGGGACATGGAAAATTGCGGAATGGAGATTTTGAAAATGGATGGATCAATGAGACTCAGTCATTGAAGAAATGGCGTCCGATTTGCGAAGCCGGCGTGTTGTTGTCGGATTCCCAGTAAACATCGGTGCTGATATCGGCGATGGTCGGGGCAGGGGATTCCTCGGCGAATTTCACGGAGGCGGCGGCTTCGGTGGCGGCGTCCTTGTTGATGGTAGTGGCGAGTTCCTCGGTCATCACGCCCTCTGCGATGAGGCGGCGACGGAACACGGCGATGGGATCGTGGTTTTGTTTGTAATTCTCGATCTCCTCGGGAGTCCGGTATTTCTTGTGGTTCGCATCCGCGATGCTGTGGCCGTAGTAGCGGTAGGTGTCGATCTCGAGCACGGTCGGCTTCATTTCCTTCCGGGCGCGCTCCATGGCGATGTGGGTCTTGGCGCGGACTTCATACAAATCCGAGCCGTCGATGACGTCCCATTCGATGGCGTAGGCTTCCGCCCGCTGAGCGAGGCAGCCGTTGTAGGCGGAGGAACGTTCCTGGGAGGTGCCCATGGAGTAGCCGTTGTTTTCGATGACATAAACGACGGGAATTCCGAAGAGGGAAGCGATGTTCAGCGACTCATGGAAAGCACCTTGGTTGACCGCGCCATCGCCGAGGTAGCAGAGGCAGCAACCTTCGCGGCCGAGATACTTGAGTCCGTAGGCAAGGCCTAGGCCGAGCGGAGTTTGGCCGGCGACGATGCCGTGGCCACCCCAGAAGTTCTTGTCCGGGGCGAAGAAGTGCATGGAGCCGCCCTTGCCTTTGGAGCAACCGGTCTGCTTGCCATACATTTCCGCCATGCACTCGTTCATGCCCATGCCGACAGCGAGCGCATGGCCGTGGTCGCGATAAGCGGTGATGAAATGGTCGTTTGCGCCACCGAGGGAAATCGTTCCTACGGCGACCGCTTCCTGGCCGATGTAGAGGTGGAGGAACCCACCGATTTTTCCAGCTTGGTAATATTTCAGGCCCGCCTGCTCGAACCTGCGGATCCGAACCATCTGGGTGAAGAGCTCGATTTTCCGCTCGGGGGTGAGCGCTTGATTAATCGGCGAATGGGCGAAGTCGAGTGCGGAGGAACTGGCGCTGGTCATGGGGCGTGCGTTGAGAAGATGAATCGGGAAAATCTCGCGGGAGTGTTATCGGGACTTGGCAGGGAGAGACTGGGCGAAGGAGAACGCCGGCCTTGGCAGGCGAAACTGCGCGAGGGCGAAGATTCCGGTGAAGAGCACATTTGCGGCGGTCAGGTTACGCAGGAAAACCCAGGAAGGAATCGGGCTTCCGACGGGGCCGGACCAGACGGATTGGAAAAGGCCTTCGAGATTTTTCGCATAAAGCGGATCGGTGATCCAAGCACCGCCGCAGGTGATGAGGTGGAACACGACGGCCGATGTGGCTGAACCGAGAAGCAGGGTGGTGAGGCCGCGATGAGTGAGTGCCTTACCCATGAAGAAAATGGCGATCAGGGCGAGACTGGTGGTGGCGAAATCCAACGGGTTGGCGGTATGGCCGACGCCAAACGGGAAGGTCACCGCCCAGACACCCAGGGGGATGGCGAAGCCACGCCAACCAGGGGCCAACAGGGCACCGCAGAAGAACAGGGCGGCGAGCGGCTGGAAGTTGGGTAACGCTTCCGGGAAAGCACTGCCGAGCACGCGAAAAGCGATGAGAAGTCCTACAACCAATACGAGCGGAATATAACGTTTCATGACGGCGGAAGGATTGTGGATTTTTTGGGGCGCGGCTAGATCAAAATCCGTGTGGGGAAAAGGTTTTTTGTTCCTGAAATCAGAAGAGGTTTGTAGTTTTCAGGAATGGATTGGGATTCACTGGTGGCGGTGGCATGGCAGGCTCGGGAAATGGCCTACGCGCCTTACTCGAACTTTCATGTCGGGGCCGCCGTACTTGCGGTGGATGGCCGGGTTTTTGCAGGCTGCAACGTGGAAAACATCTCCTTTGGCCTGACCAATTGCGCCGAGCGCGTGGCCATCGTTGCGGCGGTCGCAGCCGGTGCCCGGGAGTTTCTTGCCATCGCGGTGGTGGCGGATACCGCGGTTCCGATTTCACCGTGCGGTGCCTGTCGTCAGGTGATGGCGGAATTTGGAGTGCCGGTGGTGATGCTGGCAAACCGGACCGCGCGGGAGCCGTTCCGCCTGGAGGAACTCCTGCCACGGGCTTCCCTTGGGATTTTGGACCGGATCTGACGAGATTGTTCCACGTGGAACACGTTTATCCGAGCTTGAGCGGGCTTGGGGAACCGCCTATGTTGCGCGCCCCGCGATGTTCCGTTACCCCAAGACCTATGATGTGATTGTGATTGGTGCCGGCCATGCCGGTGTCGAGGCTGCGATGGCTGCCGCCCGGCTGGGTGCTCAAGTCGCCGTGCTCACCCAGAACCTGGACACCATCGGCCAAATGTCGTGCAACCCGGCAATCGGCGGACTCGCGAAAGGCCACATGGTCCGGGAAATCGACGCCCTTGGCGGGATCATGGGCCTGAACACCGACGCCACCGGCATCCAGTGGCGCATGCTCAATGCTTCGAAAGGCCCGTCCGTCCGTGCTCCCCGGGCCCAATGCGACAAGAAGGCCTACCAATTCCGCATGAAGCACGAACTCGAGGCGATGCCCGGCGTGGAGATCCACCAGGGCAACGTCGCCGAACTCCTGGTCGAAAACGACCGGGTGACGGGTGTCAGCACCTCGCTGGGCATGGAGATCGCCGGGAAATCCGTCATCCTCAGTGCCGGCACTTTCATGGGCGGCCTCATGCATGTCGGCCTCCGCAATGAAAAGGGCGGCAGGATGGGGGACGCCACTTCCCACGTCTCCGAATCCCTCAAACGCCTCGGTTTCGAGGTGGAACGCTTCAAAACCGGCACACCCTGCCGCCTCAACGCCCGTTCGATCGATTTCTCCAAGTGCGAGCGCCAGGACGGCGACACTCCCGTTCCCAAGTTCAGTTTCATGGCCGATACCCTGCAAAAGGGTGAAAATGACCTCTTCACCCTGAATCCTTGGGGTGATCCGTTGTTCCACGTGGAACAAATGCCCTGCTGGATCACCTACACGAACCCCCGCACCCACGAGATCATCGCCGGAAATCTCCACCAGTCCCCGATGTATTGTGGTGTGATCGAGGGCGTCGGCCCGCGCTACTGCCCGTCCATCGAAGATAAGGTCGTCCGCTTCGCAGAAAAGGACCGCCACCAGATCTTCCTCGAGCCCGAAGGCCGCCACACCCTCGAATACTACGTGAACGGGGTTTCCACCTCCTTGCCCTACGAGGTGCAGCTCGAATTCCTCCGCTCCATCGTCGGCCTGGAGAAATGCGAGATCCTGCGCCCAGGTTACGCCGTGGAGTATGACTACTGCCCGCCCACCCAGCTCCGCCCGACCTTGGAGACGAAACGGGTGGAGGGACTCTACTTCGCCGGCCAGATCAACGGCACCTCCGGCTACGAGGAAGCGGCAGGGCAGGGGCTTATCGCCGGGGCCAATGCCGCGCTCAAAGCCCTCGGAATGCCCGAGTTCATCCTCGGCCGCGATGAAGCCTACTTGGGCGTCATGGTGGACGATCTCGTCACCCGCGGTTGCACCGAACCGTACCGCATGTTCACCAGCCGTGCGGAATACCGGCTCCTCCTCCGGCAGGACAACGCCGACATCCGTCTCACCCCGAAAGCCGCCGCCATCGGCCTCGCCAGCGGCGAACGCGTCCGCCGCGTCGAGGAAAAGCTCGTGGCCATGCAAAAAGCGGATCCCTGGGCCCGCCAAACCACCCACGAAGGCGTGAAGCTCGACCAATGGTTCCGTCGCACCGAAAGCTCCTGGGAAAACCTGCCAGCCCACCTGCTTGAAATGTTCCACGTGGAACTTTGGCCGCTCATCGAGACGAATTTCAAATATGAAGGCCACCTCGGCCGCCAGCAGGCGCAAATCGACCGGATGTCCCGCCAGGAAGGCAAGCGCCTGCCCGAAGATCTCGATTACACCGCCATCCGCGGCCTCAAGAAGGAAGCTCAACTCCGATTCACCGAGATCCGTCCCGCCACCCTTGGCCAGGCGGGCCGCATCCCCGGCATCACTCCCGCAGACATCGCCATGCTGGTGATCTGGGTGGAAAAACTCGAACGCGAGCAGTCGGTGATCGAATCCTCACCCACCTAGCGATCACGCACGGTTGAAACCCTTTGACGCTCACTCCGTTATAATCTCCAATTTCCCCCAGTGCAGGCACCCTGGCGGCGGCGCTTGGCAAGGCCAGACTCACGCCCGGCTCCAGTGGAAATCCAAAGTCTTCGGTAATCTCGGATCCACAGCTTGATTCCCGACGGATTTCCCGCCAAACAAGCCGCATGCCCATCGTGCTTGCCTCATCATCGCCCCGCCGCCGAGAGTTGTTGGAGAGGGCGGGGGTGGTTTTCGAGGTGGTGGTGTCTCCGGCGGAGGAAATCCATGACGCCTCGATGCAGCCGGAGCTTTTGTGCGAGCATAACGCTGTCTTGAAAGCTGCCGCCGTGGCGGCGCTGCGGCCGGACGCCACGGTGATCGGCTCGGACACGCTGGTGTTCATCGACGACATGCCGCTGGGCAAACCGCTGGATTTGGACGAGGCGCGAGGCATGCTGCGCCGGCTCTCGGCGCGGACGCACCGGGTGTGCACCGGCGTCTGCGTCATTTTCCCGGGCGGCGGGAGGAATGTGTTTCACGATACCACCGAGGTGACGTTCCTCGCGCTGGATGATGCCGCGATTGACGGCTACTTTTCACTCGTCAACCCGCTGGACAAGGCGGGTGCTTACGGCATCCAGGAGTGCGGCGACCGCATCGTTGCGGAAATTCGCGGCAGTTTTGACAACGTGATGGGCCTGCCCGTGGACAAGGTGGTCGCGGCGCTCAAATAGATTCGCGGAAACTCACCAGTCCATGTTCTCCCCGCGGGAGTCGATGTGGGTGAACCCCCAGTAGCCGCCGACACCGCCCTTGAACAGGCCGCGGCTGCGGAGATTCCGCGCGGTCGCGGTGACCGTCGAGGCACGGACCGGGAATTTCACGTCCACGGCGACATTCGCCTGGTGCCATGAGCGGGATTTCGCGCCCTCGCAATTGGCGTTGTAGGCCGGGCAGCGGTAGGCGGAAATGATTTCGACCTCGTTGACGTTCATTTCGAGAGCGATCCGGTCGGCGACGCGGAGCGTGTATCCCATCCGGGTCCACCAGGCTTTGGGCGGCAGGGTGTTCCAGATGGGGCCCCTCGACTTGGCGTGGGCGGCGATCACCTGCTTGGGGCAGATCGACTTGAGATTGAGCTTGCTGAGATAGCGGGAGTATTCCGGGAGCAAGTCCCGCTCGCGTTGCACCCATTCTTCCGGAAGATCGCTGAAGTTGAGTGCTTGCCCGGGCGCCGGAGCCGGCTTCCCGCTGGAGCGGGTCTGGACGGTGACTTTCGGCGATGCGCCGGATGTAAAGGCGCTGGCGGTGGTCGATGAGGCGAGCATACCGAGACCGGCGAGGCCGAGAGTCCCCAAGACCTGGCGGCGGCCGGGGGCGGATGCGAGTTGGATTTTCTCAGGGATAAGCATAGGGAATCGGGAAATTTCAAAAACTACGAAAAGCGGATTCTGTGCCGACTTTCTCGAAAGAATTCCCGGTGACCAAAGCAGATGAGGAGGTCATCGCAAGAAAAAAAGACTGAAAAAAGACAGCCAGACAGGGTGTTTGGCTTGAGATGTCATTGGACGGGGGGGGCGTGAAGGGATGAGTTGGATGGCCTTGGCCG
>JAIFNK010000081.1 GCA_020047775.1 Akkermansia sp.
TTGCACCTCGCCGGTCTCCATGCTGCCGACGAACTGGACGGTGCGCACCCTGCCGCTGGTTTCAACGAAGAATCGAACGGTTAGAAATCCAGGGGTGATGAAATCGCGGTGACGCACGCAGTTGCGCTGCCATTCCTGCTCCACGGCGCGGCTGATGCTGGCCTGATAGCGGCCGAGCGGCGAGTCCACCACGTCGAGGGCGCTGCGGCCGGTGCGCGAGATGGATCCGACGATGGCGGTCTTGCGCTGATAGCCGCTGAACGCCGGGTCGTTCACGGACTTGGCGGCGGCGGGTTTCGGCTGCTCGGAAGGCGTCGGTGCGGGGTTTCCCTGTTGGGGATTTTTCGGAGGGGTGGGCTTGATTTCGTCCGTTTCAGACACCTCTTTCGGGACCGGGACGTCGACGGGGGTTGGCCCTTGCATCAGCTCATCGCGTGGCGGAGGAGCGGACTTGGAGTCGTCGGTGCCGGGAGCCTCCGGCTGTTCTCCGGGAGTGGTTGTGTCGGCGAGTGTCGGATCCGGAGCGGGTGCCGGGGGAGTTGGCATCAGCGGTTGGGACTCCTCTTTGGCCTTGGCGGATGGATTGCTGGCGAGGCTACCGTCCTGATAGCGGCTCTCGGTGGTTTCCAGGTCATCGCTGCTTTTCGGCGGGACCCCGGCCTGCGAGAGAAGCGGTGGAGCGCCGGGATCCGGGGTCCGGTCGCTCGTCGCCTGGGTGTCACGCTCGCCAATGAACGCCGGAGTTTCGGGGGGCGGCGCGGCTTGGTCCGCACTGGTCCGGGAAAACGACGGCTTGGCTGGACGCGCCGGCGGTGACTCCGGGGTCGATTGGGAGACTGCGACATCGGGGAAAATCATCACCGTGTTTTCCGCAGAGGGTGCCGGGGAGGGAACCGGGTGGCTTTGGCGGTATTGCCGGGATTTCATGGACGCGAAGCCCGCAAGCGCCAAAATCGCCAGATTCAGCAACAAGGACAGCATGAGCGCGACCGCCCAAAGGCGACCGTCCCCCCGCCGTCCGGATGATGCTGGTAAACTCATTGGCAACGTCGAAAACCTTGTCGGAAATCACTACGGACGCAATCCGGGAAATTCCGCCGTCCACGGACGACGGAGTTTTGAAATCAATGCCGGCGGTTTGATCGATTTAGCGGAAAATCGACAAAGTTCACGACGCCCTTGCTGATTTTTTTAGGATGTTGTCGAAAAATCGCCAATTTTTGATTGATCTGAACTCGATGATACCTCAAGTTTCGCCCTCAACCCGCATTTTCATGAGCAAAAATCAAATGGACGGCGCACAAGCGCTCATCAAGACTCTCGATGACCTCGGCATCGAATACATCTTCGGCTACTCCGGCGGAGCGGCGATTCCTATCTTCGACGCGCTCGAGACGGTCAAGACCAAGATGAAGTTCATCCTCGTCCGCCACGAACAAGGAGCCGTGCACATGGCGGATGGTTACGCCCGCGCCACCGGTCGCCCGGCCGCCGTGCTCGTCACATCCGGCCCCGGTGCGGGCAACACCGTCACCGGCCTGATGACCGCGATGATGGACTCCGTTCCGATGCTCGTGATCACCGGCCAGACGGTGACCTGGATGCTCGGCAAGGACGCGTTCCAGGAGGCCGACATTTTCGGCATCACCATCCCGGTGGTGAAGCACAACTATCTGGTGAAGGACACCAACGCCCTGCCGCGGATCGCCCGCGAGGCCTATCACATCGCCACCACCGGCCGCCCCGGTCCGGTGCTCATCGACGTGCCGAAGGACATTTCCCAAGGCCCGTTCTCCGGTGAGATGAACCCGCCGTTCAATCTCCCCGGCTACGATCCGTCGAGCGCCTTTGAAATCTGCCCGAAGGCCGTCAAGCGCGCCGCCGAGATGATCGCCATGGCCAAGCGCCCGGTGATCCTCGCCGGCCAAGGCTGCATGATCGCCCGCGCCGACAAGGAGCTCATGCACCTCGCGGAAACCCTCAATTGCCCCGTCACTTCGACACTGCTCGGCAAGGGCGTTTTCCCGGAAAACCACCCGCTCTCGCTCGGCATGCTCGGCATGCACGGCACCGCCTATGCGAACAAGGCGATGGTCGAGTGCGATCTGCTCATCAACGTCGGCTCGCGCTTCGACGACCGGATCATCGGCCAACCGTCGAAATTCTGCGCCACCGCCAACATCATCCACATCGACATCGACCCTGCGGAAATGGGCAAAATGGTGCGTGCCCACGTCGAAATCGTCGGCGACGCCAAGGCCGCGCTCACCGAGATCAACGAAAAAATCGGCCCGCTTGAAACGACCGAGTGGATCGCAAAACTCGACGGCTACAAGAAGAAGTATCCCCTCACTTATAAGAAACAGGGCGGCCTCCGCATGCAGCAGGTCATCGACGAACTCTATCAACTCACCGAGGGCAAGGCCATCGTCTCCACCGACGTGGGCCAGCACCAGATGTGGGCGGCGCAATTCTACAAGAACCACGAGTCCTATCACTGGCTCTCGTCCGGCGGTGCCGGCACCATGGGCTTCGGCTTCCCGGCCGCCATCGGCGCGCAGCTCGCCTGCCCGGATAAAATGGTTATTTCCATCTCCGGCGACGGCGGATTCCAGATGACCTTGTTCGAACTCGCCACCGCCGCGATCCACAAGCTGCCGATCAAGATCGTCGTGCTCAACAACCACTACCTCGGCATGGTCCGCCAGTGGCAGGAACTGTTCTACGAAGACCGCACCTCCGGCGTGGACCTCATCGGCAATCCGGATTTCTGCAAGCTCGCCGCCGCCTACGGCATCCCGTCCGTCCACATCAAGCGCCCGGCCGATGTCACCAAGCAGTTGGAAAAAGCCCTCGCCTACAACGACGGCCCCATCCTCATCCACGCCGAATGCGTCAAAACCGACAACGTCTTCCCGATGATCCCCGCCGGGGCCGCGCTCGAAGACATGATCACCGAAGCGCCGAAAACCAAGATGGCCAAACCCGTCGGGTCCACGTGATGAAACAAGTGCCGAGTGATCAGTGAGCAGTGATCAGATAAGATTTCAGCTCACGTCGCTCTCTCCGCTTCCATCTCTTCCTCTGCTCACTGATTACTGATCACTTTCAACTTCTTTTCCCCATGCCCACCATCGTCACCACCGACACACCCGTCCCGGCCCCCGCTGTCCCGCGCGGCCCGACCCACACGCTCTCCGTGCTCGTCAGCAACGAGCCCGGCGTGCTGATGCGGATCTGCCAGGTCTTCTCCCGCCGCGGCTTCAACATCGACTCGCTCGTCGTCTCGGAAGGCCGCAATGCGAATTTCTCCCGCATGACCATCGGCATCTCCGGTGATCCGCAGGGGCTTTCGCAAATCATCATGCAAGTCGGCAAGCTCATCGACGTGATCCATTGCTCGGAGCACACCGACGCCGACGCCGTCGTCAAGGAGCTCATCATGGTCAAGTTCCTCGCCAGCGAGTCCCAACAGACGCAGGCGCTGCAAATCATCGAGCACTTCGGCGGCAAGACCGTCGATCTCTCGCCCACCTCGATGATCGCGCTCGTGTCCGGAAATTCCTCCAAGATCGACGCCGCTATCAGCATGTTCTCGCAGTTTGAAATCATCGAGACCGTGCGCACCGGCAAGGTCGTGATGGCCCGCGGCGAACAGCCGACGTGATTCGGGTCATCATGCGCTCAAGCCGCCTGCCCCCGCAGGATGCGCTGGCCTTGCCGGATGTAGGCGACGCTTGACCAGACCGTGAAGAACGCTGCGAGGAGGCAGGGATAAAGCGGCGGAAACACGGTCACTCGCAGCATCACCCAGCCAATCGCGAACATCTGCGTGACGGTGCAGACCTTGCCCGACCAATGCGGCACGAACCGGACTTCACGGTGATGATTCCACAGAATGCGGATGCCGCCGAGGATGATGCAGTCGCGCAGAATCACGATGGCGGCGAACCACAGCGGCAGGCGCCAACCCGGTGAACCCCAATCGACGAGCGAAAGCGTGATGACTCCGGCAAGCAGCAGCGCCTTGTCCGCGATCGGGTCGATGAACGCACCGAATTTCGAAATTTGATTGAAGTGCCGGGCAATCCAGCCATCGACCCCGTCAGTCCCTGCGGCAAACACAAAAACCCCAAGCGCCCACCAGCGCAGCGCTTCCACCGGTTGGCCGCTCGTCACGGTTTGCCCGTAGTAAAATGCCAGTACGACATAAACCGGCACGAGGCAGATCCGGGCGATGGTGATTTTACTGGCGAACGTCACGACTCAAAGAAAGCAGAGTCGCCCGTCACACGAAACACGAAACTTTCCGCTCCCGGACCGCGAGTCTCCCGACTCGCAGCGAAAGGACCGCCAAAGGCAAGGCGGCGTTGGCCTCGGCCCTTTGGCATCTCTTTCTCGGCGCGTCTGGAGACACGCGGTCCGCCGCTCAATAAACCGGAGCGTTGGCATCTTCCACCACTGCATCTTCCACCACTGCATCTTGCACCACTGCATCTTCCACCACTTCGCCCTCCTGAAGTTTCCCCTGAATCCAAAAATAGCCCTCCTTGGTGTCGCGACCAAGACCAATGAGGGTGTTACAGGAGTTCAGAGCAAACAGCGACACGATCCCGACCAACAATTTCATGGTTCGGGTTTATCGTTCCGACCCGAATCCGGAAAGCCAAAATCAGGCAATCCTAATCATCTCGACCGGTCGAGAACACCGGCGGACGACAGGAATCGTTTTTCAGCCGAAAAATGGCTTTACAAGGCAGGGCGGGTGGCTAGTTTTCGCCCCCCGGCGGCGCGTGCCACCACTTATCTTCACCAATCCATCGCCATGAAAGTTCTCTCATCCCTCGCCTCCGCCAAACGCCGTCACGCAGATTGCCAAGTGGTGAAACGCAAAGGAACGGTTTACGTGATCTGCAAATCGAACCCGAAATTCAAGGCCCGCCAAGGCGCGACCGCTGGAACCCGGCTCTCGAAAAAAGGTCTCTAATCGACCTGCTGTCCATTCTTCTCGAATCAAGCGACCTCCGGGTCGCTTTTTTCATGCCCGGGCGGCGATCTTGTCCAGCACCCGGCCGGCGGCGATCAACCCGAAGCTGGCGATGAGATGCGCCGCGGAGCCGAATCCCGAAGCGCAATTCAGCCGCAGCGAGATTTCCTCCGGTGCGTCCTTGGAAACCGTCCCGCCGCAGTGGGAATACCACGGTGCCTCGTCGGAATAAACCGCGTCGATGCCGAACAGGATCGGCTCCTTGCCACGCGTGTTTTTCGGGAACCCGAAATCATTGCGCAGGCCGCGGCGGAGCTGGAGCAGCAGCGGATCCATCCCGCTGTAGGCCAGATCGGTCACCCGGATGCGCGTCGGATCGCGCCGACCACCCGCGCCGCCGCAGGTGATGGCGTAGATCCCCCGCTTGTGGCACTCGGCGATGAGCAGCGACTTGTGGCGGGCGTAGTCGATCGCATCGATCACCGCATCGAAACCGGCGTCGAGGATTTCCGCAGCGGACTTCTCGTTGAAAAACTTCGGCACGATCTGGATGTCGCAGCCGGGGTGGATGGCCAGCGCGCGATCGGCCATCGCATCGGTTTTCTGGCGGCCGATCTGCCCGTCCATCGCGTGGAGTTGGCGGTTCACGTTGGTGATGCAGATTTCATCCAGATCCACGAGCGTCAGGTGGCCAATGCCGGACCGCGCCAGTGATTCCACCGCCCACGACCCGACGCCGCCGACACCGATCACCGCGACACGCGAGGTGAGAAAACGATCCAACGCCACCTGCCCGTAAAGCCGGGCGATCCCGCCGAAACGATGTTGGGTGGATTCAATGTCGGACACGGCGGGGGTTTATGAAGCGGGTGGCGGAGAGTCACGACCCGAATGGGTGAAGGTGGATTAATTCCAAGGACCCAACTCCGCCCCTCAATACCCGCAGGTGCTGAAGGGCGAGGCGGCCAGGCCGTCCTTGTTGTAGAGGTTGCAGCCGGCCGGGTGCTGGGTGTAGGCGTAGCGCACGGCGACCGGTGCGCTGACGTCCTTGGAAGAAACCATTAGATTGGAGCCATCAATTTTGCCCTCCGCCCAGTGCCAGCTGCCGTCTTTCGCTTGAATCGACAACCACGGCATCGGCGCATCCGGAGTCGGCACCGGCGGCTCGTAGCCTTCCTTTTTCGCGAGCATCAGTCCGTGCTGCGCGTGCTCGAATTTCACGCGGATCTTGCCACCCTCGATCACCTGGCTTTTGTAGAGCGGGCCGCTCGGGACCACGTCTTTTTTCCCGTAGGCCTTGTTCAGCGCCCAGGCGCCCAATCGCAGGCCGACGTCGTATTTGTTCTTCGGGTGCTCCTTCTTCTCGCGTCTGTTGTTGGAACACCGCGTTGTCACCGAACGGACGTCCCATCCGGGCCGCCAGTTCCAGCGGGATCGGGGGGGGTCGGGAGTTCATGGGAGCGGTGCGATGGCGGAAGGATATCCTGTAGGTGAAGCAGCCACCGGGACGGACCCGTGGGCGGGGATATGGGGAGGTTATCGGGCGGGATGCGCTTTGGACGGGTAGAGCAACGGGTAGTTTTTGAGGAAGGGTTCCTGAAACTGATAGACATCATCGTAGTGATGGACGGGATCCATGCCATAGTCATCCCAACGTTCAGGCTTGATGGATTCCCGCTCTCCTTTGAGCGCGGCCTGGAGGTCTTGCAGCGTGAGGCGCGTCCGATCGAGATCGATGAAGCGCTCGCCCGCATACCATGCCGCCCATTTGCCGTATTCGGCTTGGCGGAGCGCACTCTGGATGCGCTCGCAGGCGGCGAGTGCTCCGGCGGCGTGGGTAACGGCTTGCGAGCGGTCGCCGGCTTCGTATGCCTTCACCGCTTGGCAGGTGGCTTCGAGAGCCTTCAGGGATTGGAGGTGGATTTGGATCTGCGTGAGCACATGGCTCTGATAGAAGTCCTTGCGCCCGGCGGGAATGAGGGGCAGCAGACGCATCGCCTTTTCCGCCAGTTGCTCCATGGATACGCGGTTGACGCTGCTGAATGTCCGCATTTCCCCACCGAAGCCGCGGACTTCATCGTCAAGTGGTTTGCCGGCCGCGATCAGCGGATTGGCCTTGCTGGCCAAGCGGCGCAAACACCGGTGGTGCCAGTGTTCCCCTTTGAGTCCGGTGTCGTCCATGAAGGGAGTGGTGAAATACTCCCGGTAGATCCCGGCGACCTGTGGGCCCGCTTCCGCTCCGAACTGCCGCCGGCTCCAGTCGTCGAGCAGGGTTGTCATGTTATTTTCGTCGGACTCCTTCAGGTAAGGCTTGGCATCCCAGGCCAGCTTCATGACGCAATCGGTGGACAGTGGGACGGGCCGGATATCGCTGACATTGACCAGTAAAAAACTGGTGGCACCCGCGCGGGCGAAGCGACCGATCTGGTTGCAAATGCGTCCTGGATTGACCATTTCCGTGAGTTGGTTGTGTGCCCCGCTCATCATGGCGGTGTGATAGTAAATCCCTTGGCCGGGCTGCACGCGTCCCTGATCGCGGATGATTCCGTTGCCGCCGTCCGGCCAGACCACGGTGACGCCTTGCGGGAGCTGGATGAGCCCCTGATGGAGAAGATCCGCGCCCTCGCTCCACATGTTGGCGATGATGGGTGCGTCCGGATGCGACTTGCGAACCATCTCGACCTGCTTGGCAATCGCCCGCGTGATCACCTCTCCCCGTTCGGCGGGAGTCTTCAACTCCGGCTCATCGACCCAGAACGGATGGTCCGACTTTCCCCGGTAGCCAACCGACCAGACGACCTCGAAGTCCTTGTAGGCATCGATACTCGTTTGCCAATAGCGCTCGAGAATTTCCGGATGCTTGCTGAAGGAAAATGGCACCTCATCCGGCCAACGGTACATGTTGACTCCGAGCACCAGGCAGTGGTGCATGTTCAGGACCAATCCCCGCCGGGCGGCCAGCTCCTGGCAGCGTTCGTCGGGAAACGGGAAAGTCGCCGGCACGATCATGTTTCCCCGGAGGCGCAACAGGGTTTCATAAATGCGGTCGGCCATCTCAAGTGAGAACACGTTTTCGCGGAGCGGGTCGGGCACGAATCCTGCGAGCAGATCCTCGTCGTTGATGAACCACCCACGGTATTTGAAAGTGGGCGGTCCGAAGCGTCGGTTGAAACCCTCCGGAACTTCGATGCGCTCGCGGGCGATGGGTTCCTTATCCACCCAGAAATACCAGGGATCGACCCCGAGCAACTCTTCGGCCAGCGCGTAGGCGGCATAGATGCTGCCCCGGACGTCCGCACCGGTGGCAACCAATACGGCACCGCCGGATGCATCACGCTGCTCGCGCAGCAGGAACGACTCGGCACCCTCGAACGGTTCCCGGACCAACTGATCGCGCCATGATCCGCTATGGCCCAGATAGACGAGTGGTCCCTTCCAGCCATCGGGCCTTTCCTTTACGACCGATGGCCGGCGGCCGAAGACCTTGTACCAGTCCCGTTCAAGATCCTTCAAGGCCCGCAGGACGGGTTCCGGCTGATTGGCCGCGACTACCCACGGAGTGTTAGCGTCGAGCACCACCGCGGGGGATGCCTTTGCAGCTGCGACACCACCTGACAGGAGCGCGGCACCGGCCAGCAATAGAATCGCCCTAAGACTTGCTTGCTGGAGACTGCGGTATCCGAATTTCTTCATAAGGTCGATTCCACGACTGTTACGCGACCGGACAGCGGAGACTTTCAGCGGGCGGGATATCCGTCGGGCCTCGCGGATCAATCGGGAAACCCGGGAATTAAGGATTCATGGCTGTCACAGGAATGGATTCACAGCGGTCACGCCGCCGTAATCCTGCCCGTGGTTCAAGTCCTCCGTGAAAAGTTCGCGTGATCCGCTGCTGTGCGCGGCGGCCAGGATCATCGCATCCCACAACGAAAGCTGCCAACGGGCTTGCAACGAGACGCCCAGCTTGAAAAGGGCGAGGGTGTTGTCGATGACCGGCCAGTGGCTGAAATCGCCCACCAAGGCGGCGGCTTCGCCCGGACTGTGACCGCGGCGGACAAAGTTCACGAAAAGTTCCTGAAGCACCTGGACGCTGATGGCGCTGCGATCCAGATCCGACCAAGCCTGCTCGATGAGGCCGAGCGCGATGTTGCGCTTTTCGGGGGCGTCGAGATCGTAACCATACAACAGCACATTGGTATCGAAGAAGCGCTTAACGGCCATGGCTTTCCTCCCTGCCCAAGGGTTTGCCGCCCAGATGATAGCCTTGTCGCAGCCGCGCAAGGGCGTCGGCGGGGGGCGCGGGCTTGGCTTCCTGCCTGAGGATGGTTTCCAGTCCTTCGATCACCAGGTTTTTGATGGTGGTGCGGCGGCGCGCGGCGGCAATCTTGGTCTGCTCGAAGATGGCGTCTGGAAGGTCGATGGTTGTTTTCATATGGCCATATTTACGGGAAGCAATAAGGCGCGTCAAGTTGGCAAGAGGGAAAAATACCGCATGACGAAGGGACAGGCCTTTAGTCAT
>JAIFNK010000237.1 GCA_020047775.1 Akkermansia sp.
AATGTTGACGAAACGAGCGGGCATTCCTTGGATACGCCGCATCGCTGGAAATACTTCGGAGAAGTTGCTCTAAGTCCGACAGGCTGCTAGCATGCGTCATGGCACGTCCGCATTGTCCCCGCCGAATCGCCGATCTTCCTGGTGTGGTTTTTTTTAAGCCCGCAGGGATCCCCTTGCGTGATCTTGAAGAACGGATTCTTCCTCTCGACCAATTCGAGGCCTTGCGCCTCGCCGATGTGGAGGGCCTGCCGCAAATCGACGCCGCACGCCGAATGGGAATTTCCCGCCAAACTTTCAGCCGGATTCTCGCTTGTGCGCGCCAGACGGTGGCCACTTGCATGACGCAAGGCATGGCAATCCGCATCGAGGGAGGGGTGGTCCACCTCGACACTAAACCCAAGCCGCGTAAGAACCGCAGCAAAGATCCGTCCGCCTGAGGGAATTGTCCTTGCCGGTCCGTCGTTTTGGGTATATGCTCATAACATGACTGCGATTCGAACCCGCATCCGATTGGCGGTTGCCGAGGAGATTAGTGAAGACACGCTTGCTCCGCGCCTCGGCCGGGCAGTGAGATTCGCGTTGTTCGATGCGGACGGGGAAGATGCACGTGGTCCGTTTTACCGCGTGAGGCATGACGATCCCGGGAAGGACTGTGACGAGCATGCCGAACTTGCATCCCTACTGCACGATTGCCAGGTGGTGATTGCCGGGTCCACCGGACCGCGCATGACACGGCGTCTGCGGGATCTCGGAATCCAAGTGGTGGCAACCCCGGAGAGAAGCTCCGCCGCGCAGTTGGTCGGACGTTATCTTGTGGGGACACTTGAAAGGAACAACCCATGAAGGTGGAGATCCGGTCACCGTGCTAAACGACAATCCGCCACGCTTGCACCCGCCGGGGCGGGGCGGACCCGAAAATTTCCACATCATGGTGGCCATCGATTTTCCCTCGCAGGACTGATCTGTTGGTCACGATTCATCTTTTTTCAAATCCAAACCATCCCAAAACCATGACACGACAGGAAATTCTCGACCTCTATTTCATCGAAGCGCGGCACAAGCTCATTGACGTCGCCGCGTTTCTTGACCGGGCGGCTCGCGCAGAAGGTGTGGATGATTTCCGCATGAAGGCGTTTCACCAGGCGATGGAGGAACTCAGCAAAGATGAGCCCCATGCCGCCAAACGCGTGCTGCTCGCT
This sequence comes from Akkermansia sp., assembly GCA_020047775.1. Taxonomy (GTDB): domain Bacteria; phylum Verrucomicrobiota; class Verrucomicrobiia; order Verrucomicrobiales; family Akkermansiaceae; genus Luteolibacter. Next base: position 1,200 of record JAIFNK010000237.1, read on the forward strand.
TTCAGTGATCCCACGCAAGAACCAATCCCCACCGCCACCACCCAAGGTGCCTGCGGTGCATGGCCCGGTGCCAAATGATCTCTAATTACCAATCTCCAATCTCCATTTCCATGCGTTATATCGAACCTCACGCCCACATGGTCAGCCGCACCACCGACGATTACGTCAGCATGGTGGCCACCGGTTGTGCCGCCGTTTGTGAACCCGCTTTCTGGGCGGGCTATGACCGGAATTCCGCCGATGGCTTCCGGGACTATTTCCTCCAGCTCACCGACTACGAACCGAAACGCGCGGCCAAGTTCAACTTGCCGCATTTCTGCTGGCTCTGCATCAATCCCAAGGAATCCGAGGATGTCGGACTCGCCAAGGACGTGCTGGCTCTGATTCCCGAATTCATCGACCGACCGAACGTGCTTGGCATCGGTGAGATCGGCCTCAACAAAAACAGCCGCAACGAACTGGAGGTGCTTGAAATGCACATCGACCTAGCAGCCCGCCACGATCAACTCATTCTCGTCCACACGCCGCATTTGGAGGACAAATTCAAAGGGACCCGGCTGACACTGGATGCCTTGACAAACAACCCGGCCATCAAACCAGAACGCGTCATCATCGATCACGTCGAAGAACATACCGTGGGCATGGTTTTAGACGCCGGATTCTGGGCGGGGATGACGCTTTATCCAGGATCGAAATGCTCACCGGCTAGAGCCATCGACATCGTGGAAACCTATAGCGCCGAACGGCTGTGGATGAACAGCGCCTGCGATTGGGGCGTGAGCATTCCGCTGTCCATTCCTTACACTGCCATGGAAATGCGCAGGCGTGGCCACAGTGCGGAGGCGGTGGATCGCCTGATCTATCAGAACCCGCTCGCATTTCTCAGCCAGTGTCCGAAGTTCAAACTGTGAACGCGTGAAGTCTCTCGATTCGCTCTTGATTTCGGGGGCAGTCAGCGACGGTCATAGACACGACGCTACAGGTGATGGCCCCACCTGTGGCGGCTTCCGGCGAGACGTGGCCGATGGAAAGCCCCGAGGTGCCGCCGAAAAAGCGACCGTCCGTGATGAGGGCGCAGGCTTTGCCGAGGGCCATGGACTTCAGGTAGGATGTCGGATAGAGCATTTCCTGTATGCCGGGTCCGGAGTGGTGATGTCGAAACGGTTGATGGCTTCTGCCAGAGTCATGCCATCCGCGCGTTTTACCGGGCCATCCACCAGTCCGGCGGCTTGTAGTTCGCCGAGGATGCGCCGATTGCCTGGGGCATCAGAACTCCCAGGAAACCGAACCGTAGGCGAAGCGCCCGGCGCTTGGAATCCGCTCGCCTACCGCTAGATCGCCCCCGGACACGCGATTGACGCCGCCGAGATGATCGGCGTAGCGCTTGTCCAACAGGTTCTCGACTCCGACTTCCACGCGCAGGATTTTGGCGAAAACTTTCGCGAGGCGGAGGTTTAGAATGCCATAGCCGGGACTCGGAGTCTCACCCTGAATATCGGAAACGTGGTTTTGGTCATCCGCCCAGACGCATTCGAGGTGGCTCTCCCAGGTTTCATGCCGGTAGGCGAGATCGACGATCCCCCGGAGCGGCGCGATTCGATAGAGCTCGTCGCCGGTTTCCTTGTTCCTCCCGCGCACATAACTGATGGAAGAGTCGATTGAGAAATCCGAACTGATGGCGTAGCTGCCGGCCAGTTCCAAACCATAGAGTTCCGCGCGTTCGATATTCTGATATTGCAGCACCGGCTGCTTTGCCGCATCGAGACGTGCCAGTGGCATGCCCTGGATGTAATCATTCACGCTTTGATAGAACGGAGTGACTTCCGCGCTCCATCCCTCGCCGCGTTTCTCAAGTCCGAGTCCGACTCGGAACGAGATTTCGGGATCAAGGTCGAGGTTTCCGAGATAAGTCCGGCCATCGGCAAGACCCGCGCTGGCGTTGAGCGGAGTCCACAGATAACGTTCCACCAGCGATGGCGCGCGGCTGTTGAGGGCGAGGGCCAGCTCGATGGTGCTGCTTTCATCCGGATCGAAACTCACGGCCGCCGCAGCAGCCGGCAGCACGTCCGTGAACGAGCGGTCGGCGGCGTTGAACGCGTTCTGGTCGGCGAGGATCATCGCCTGGGCGGGCGGTGGCGGCAGGATCTGGTTGCTAACAGGATCCGCGTCGCTGGACACCACGTCGCCACGCAGTCCGATGCGGGTGGTCCATTGGTCTGTCCAGTCCTGTTCCCAATCGATGTAGGTGCCGATGCGGCTGCGTTCGTTGTCGTTGAACGTGTCGCGCTTCATGCCGGTGGCGATTGCGATCTGCTCAGCGTCGAACTCATTGCCATGCAGATCAATGCCGACACGCAGTTTGGTTTCGCCCCGCGGCAGCAACACGTCGCTTCTCCAGCCGTAATCCCGGCTGGAAGAGGGGGCTTCCATCGCCATGCCTGCCGGCGGGATGGGAGTCTGGCGCAGCGAGTAGTTGTCCATCATGTGATCGATGTCATGCACGTAGAGCCGGCTTTCCAAAGTCCCCCACTCGAATTTTTCCTGTTGGGTGAGGCCGAATTTCCACGCATCATCCTTGATCATGTCCATCGGCAGCGCGGGCGTCCCAGCATCGCGGGTGGCGGAAAATCCGGCATCCACGGAGATGTAGCCGCCCTTCGTCCGCCACGCGCCGATGAGTTCCTGGTGGGTCGTATCGTAACCGCTATCCGCCACCTTGCCGCCTGCATACCGGAGATCGTCGGCCGTCGCGGCGGATCCACGGTATTGGAAGGAGGTGTCGCCCTGAGCGAATACGAGATCGGCAGTCGCCATCGCTGCATCCTGGCTGCCGGTGAACGATGCGCCGAGTTTTCCCCGGAACAAGGACGCCGCACCATCCGGGAATACCGGGTCCGGCCGGTCGAAGCTCAACGAGCCGCCGATGTAATCACCGCCGACACTAACCGGAGAGATTCCGGCATACAAACCGATCAAGTCGCCGGTGCCGGCGGCGGCATAGTGGAGCGGCGGATCCATGTGGTTCGGGCAAGCCGGCGTGATGGTCATGCCATCCACGCGCACCGCCACACGATCGCCCGACAGGCCGCGGATTTGGACGATGCCGGTTTGCGGGCCGTTGCGCACGACAGCCGCGCCCGGCAGCTTGCGGATCAAGGCGGCGGCATCCGCGTTTCGCAGATGATCGGAGCCGACGATGGTTTCACTGAGGCTCCATGGTTGAATAACGCTGCGGCCCTCAACGATCAGCGGGTCGAGCAGTTGGGGTTGTTGTTGGGCGTGGGAAAACGTTGTAAGAAAGCAGGCCAGCGTGGTGCTGGAAAATTGGTGATAGATTGGTTTCATGATAGTATCAAAGTTGAATGTGAATGGGTATGGGCTGACAAGGGCCGGACCCGCCGCATCGTCCGCCACGGCGGCGGTGATGCTCTCAACACCCCACTCGTTTCAAAAAACGTCAGGGGCCGGTTTGGCGGCGGAAGTCCGGGCTGATGGATGACATCAAGCCCGTTGGGGGGGCGGCAATACCGGCGAATCCTTGCCGCGCCCCGGAGTCCGGGTCGTTGCGGTGGCGAGACTGTTTTTCAAACAATCGCTGCCGGAATCGTGAGGAACTACGAGGCGGGTCGCCGTCACCATTTCACCCCAGGTGACACGGATGGGTTTCTTCTCCTGTTGTGAATTCTGCGGATCCCCCTTGCCCTCGTTTTTGCGGAGAGCTTGGGCCTGTGTGCACATCTTGCAGGGATGTCGGCCATCGAAAGTTTCAGTCACACCGCGAACCAGGCCGTTTTGCAGGGTGTAGCTAACGAGCATTCCCGTCCATGCCACCTCCTGCACCAGCATCGCCGGACCTTGCATCAGCAGGATCAGACTCACGGCGCAAAGCCGCTTCAGCCATGACTTGATTCGAAACATCGGGAAAAGCCCGTCGGGCACTCTGGCTTGGAGAGTGAAACCGCCCGACGGTGGCCGCATCGCATTTCGCGCTCAATACCGGGCGTTTCCTACTACAAGGCGCCGAAGGAGCTTCACATTCCTTCTCCGCGGATTACTCGGGCTCCATCAGATTCCGCCTCATTTCAGGAATTCAATGGTCCACGGATGCTTGAACGGCTCCCGATTCGCCGCTTTGAGGATCGAGATGATGTCGATGACAACCCAGGCGATAAATCCCAGTCCGCAGGAAGCGATGCTCCACAGCGTCCAGGACAGGTTGAAGTTAAGCACTCTTTTCCCCTCCGCATCGACTTCCGGGATCGTGTCCTTTTTGACCAACCACAAAACCAACGGACCTGCAATATGGCCGAGGGGAAATACAAACGCGGCCAGTGAGAGCAACTCCATATAGAGGCGCCAGTTGGTGGCCGCGGGAGAAACAGGCAGGTTGGGATTCGGGGTCTCGGTGTTCATGGCGGATTTTGAAGGTTGGATTCTGCTGTCAGTCTAGTGGTCCAGGCCGCGTTACCAAGGTTTTTTTGCGGGCGGCGGATGGGAGCGCGAACAAGCCAAGGATCGTTCAACCGCGAATGGGCAAAGATCGCAGAGGAGCGCAAAGGCGGATTCATTGAAACCATGGGTTTCCGGGCGTCCATTGGCGGACTTTGATGCTTTGCGGTAAACTCTTTGAGGCGCGGACCCCAGGGTAGGGCTGGACGGCCACGATCTGAACGGCTACACAGGACCGGGTTGAGACACATGGCGAAGCAAGTCGCTTGAGCGGCTTGCCGGGCAGAAACGGTTCACGCCCGGCGTGATGCCAAAACCCAGGTTTTCCGATCCCATTGATACCATGAAATATTACCTGTTCATCCTCGCCCTCACCCTCCCGCTCGCGGCGGATGTTACGTTTAAAAAACAGACCCTCACCACGGATTTTGTGGCCGAGGGCTGTGCCGTGGCCGACTTCGACCACGATGGCCACGCCGACATCACCGCCGGATGGTTCATCTGGCATGGCCCGGATTTCACCCGTCGTGCCGCGTTCCGTCAGCCGAACGAGAATCCGAGTGGCCCCGCCAAAACGCCTTACCATCCGGCGACCGGTTATTCGGACTATTTCCTCCAGTTTTCATACGATTTCAACGGCGACCAATGGGACGACATTTTGGTTTACGGTCTGCCCGGTGAACCGGCGTATCTCTACCTCAACCCGCAAAACAAAGGGGGAGATTGGGCCCAACATGCGATCTTCGATGTGGCCGACAACGAATCTCCTGATTTCAAGGACATCAACGGCGACGGAAAACCCGAGCTCCTCCTGCACACCCGCGGACAGCTGGGATACGCCGAAATTGATTGGGCGAATCCCACCGCCCAAGCGCGCTTCCGTCCCATCTCGCCGAAGTCCCCGGAAAACGCCAAAAAGTATTTCCGTTACACCCACGGCTACGGCGCTGGCGACGTGAACGCCGACGGACGTGTGGACATTCTAACGAAAGATGGATGGTTCGAACAGCCGCCCGATACCAAGGAAGACAAGGATTGGGCGTTTCACGCCGGTCCGTTTGGTCGCGGAGGGGCGCAGATGTATGTTTATGACGTGAACAGCGACGGCAGGAACGACGTGATTACCAGTTTTGATGCGCATGGATTTGGCTTCGGCTGGTTCGAGCAAAAAGCGGATGGCTCCTTCGCCGAACAAAAGGTGATGGGTGGCACGCCCGAGGAAAACCCACAAGGCGTAAAGTTCAGCCAACTCCATGCCCTGAGCATGATCGACATGGACGGTGACGGAGTGCAGGATATCGTTACTGGCAAGCGCCGGTGGGCGCATGGTCCCAAAGGTGATGTCGAACCCGGCGCCGACCCCGTGCTTTACTGGTTCCAGATCAAGCGCGACGGCAAGGTCGGTGCCCATTTCACTCCCAATCTCGTTGACAACGCCAGCGGCGTCGGCACGCAAGTCACCACCGCCGACATCAACAAAGATGGCAAGCCGGACATCATCGTGGCTAGCAAGATGGGGGTTTTCGCATTCACCCGGCAATGACCTGATGGCGGTAGGGCTGGACAGCCTCGCCCCGCCCGGATGGGCGGGGCGCATGAGGTGTGAAAGAGAAGAGGAAGAACAGCCTCGCGGCGGAAGAAGTGAAACTGGGCGCGCCCGGCGGTCACGCCCTACCGGGTAGGGCTCGACGGCCTCGGCCCGCCCACTTGTCCGCCCGGATGGGCGGGGCGCGGGAGGTGTGGAAGAGAAGAGAAAGAATAGCCTCCGGCGGAAGAAGTGAAGTGGGCGCGCCCGGCGGTCGGGCCCTACCGAGGTGGATTTTACAAACTCCGCTCCTTGATCTCGGTGGTGATCTTGGTGGCGAATTCCTCCAGCGTCAGGGTGGCGAGGTCTTCGTTGTCGCGGTGGCGGACGGAGACGGTGCCTTCCTCGACTTCCTTCGCGCCGATGACGAGCATGTAGGGCACGCGGTCGAGGCGGGCGTTGCGGATTTTCGCGCCGACCTTTTCGTTGCTGCGGTCCACGGCGACGCGCACGCCGACATCGGCGAGCTTGGCGGCGGTGGCTTCGGCGGATTCCAAGGTTTTCTCGGAAATCGGGATCACGCGGACTTGCTCGGGAGCCAGCCAGGCGGGGAATTTTCCTTCGAAGTGCTCAATGAGCAGACCGGTGAAGCGCTCTAACGAACCGAACGGCGCGCGGTGGATCATCACGGGCACGTGCTGTTGGTTGTCGGCGCCGACGTAGGTGAGTCCGAAACGCACGGGCAGGTTGTAGTCCACCTGCACGGTGCCTAACTGCCAGTCGCGACCGATGACGTCCTTGACGACGAAGTCGATCTTCGGGCCGTAGAAAGCGGCTTCGCCGAGTTCTTCGGTGTAGTCCACGCCGAGCGTTTGCACAGCCTGGCGCAGCGCGGCTTCCGCCTTTTCCCAGTTTTCTGGCGAGCCGACGTATTTGTCGGACTCGGGATCGCGGAGGGAAAGGCGCACGCGGTAATCATTCATGCCGAGTGTGCTGAGGACTTTTTTCACGAGGTCGAGGCAGCCGGTCACTTCGGCGGCGACTTGGTCCGGGGTGCAGAAGAGGTGGGCGTCGTCTTGGGTGAAGCCGCGGACGCGGGTCATGCCGCCGAGTTCGCCGGATTGTTCCCAGCGATAGACGGTGCCGAATTCTGCCAGACGCACCGGCAGGTCGCGGTAGGAGTGGTGGTCGCTCGCGTAGATCTTGATGTGGTGCGGGCAGTTCATCGGCCTGAGAAGATAGCCTTCGTAAGTGCCATCTGACAGGCCGTTGATGAGGGTGGCGCAGGTGGCGTCCTCGTCGGCGAGTTTTTCCAACACATCGCGCTCTGCGATGGCGGGATACTGGCTTTCCTGATAGTAGGGGAAATGGCCGGAGGTTCGATAGAGGTCGAGCTTGCCGATGTGCGGGGTGTAAACCTGCGAGTAGCCCTGCTTGTCGAGCTCCTGGGTAATGAAATCCTGCAACGAGCGGCGGATGAGTGCGCCCTTCGGTTTCCAGAGGATGAGGCCCTGACCGACCATTTCGTCGATGTGGAATAGCCCGAGTTCCTTGCCGAGGCGGCGGTGGTCGCGCTTTTTCGCTTCTTCGAGGCGGGTGAGGTGGGATTCTAATTCCTCCTTGTTTTCAAACGCGGTGCCGTAGAGGCGCTGGAGCTGGCCCTTCGACTCGTCGCCCAGATAGAACGACGAGGAGACGGACATCAGTTTGACGTTCTTGCACTTGGAGGTGTAGCCGACGTGAGGGCCGGCGCAGAGGTCGATGAAATCGCCGTTCTGGAAACACGAGATTTGTTCGCCTTCGGGGATTTTGTCGATGAGATCGAGCTTGAAGCGCGAGGGATTGCCTGGGCGCTCGGTGAGTCCGCCGAGACGGCCGCTCTCTGCCATCGCCTTGGCCTCCTCGCGGGAGATCGCCTTGTATTCGAACTTTTGGTTTTCCTTGGCGATTTTCTTCATCTCCGCCTCGATTTTCTCGAAATCCTCCGGCGTGACGCGGTGGGCCATTTCAAAATCATAGTAGAAGCCGTTTTCAATCGGCGGGCCGTAGGCGAACTGCGCGTCCGGCCAGAGGCGCAGGATGGCGGTGGCCATCACGTGGGCGGAGGAGTGGCGGACCCGCTCGAGGTCGGTCATTTGGGCGCGTTCGTCGAGAGTCTTGCGTTCGGTGGACATGGTGGAAGTTGATGGTTGAGAGTTGATAGTTGATAGTCAGAGGGAAGATGAAGAGGCGGCCGAGAGGGATGGAGCTTGAGGATTGCGCGAATCTGTTTCCGCTCTTCCTCTTTTCTATCAACCATCAACTCTCAACCATCAACCTCTTCACCGGTC
>JAIFNK010000184.1 GCA_020047775.1 Akkermansia sp.
GGCCGCGGGCAAGCGGCCGAGATGAACAACCCGTCGGCGAACGTCACATGATTCGGCAGTAACAAGGCACCTCCCTTGGCGGGGATCCGGTCCGGATTCACGATCTGGATCCGGTAAATCGAGCGGATGACCGCACCGCCGACGAGGCGGATGAAATGACCGGGCAGAAGCCGCAGGATCGACAAGGTCACCAAACCACAGACCATCGCGATGAATGCGATCTCCAGCCGGAAATAGAGGGCGTCTGACATCCCGAACACCTTGGCTCCATATTCAAAGATGCCGATGAGCAGCACGGCGATGATCCCCGCGATGCAATTCTGCAGATTCACGGCGGATTGCAACTTGCCTCGTTCCGCCGCCGGATAGCGGTCCTGCACCCACGCGGTCAGCGGGGTGAGGAATACCGCTCCGGAGAAAGCGAGCAGTCCGAGGGTGATCAGAAACGCCCATCCGCCAGGCGGAATCATTGCGAGGGCGGCGGCCGAAAGCGTCATCGCGATCCCCGCAGCGGGCACCCAGCCGAGCTCGATGCGTTTTCTCAACAGGAATGACGCGAAGCCGAAGCCTGTCACCATGCCCAGCGACGCGGCCGACATGAAGGCCGAGGATATCGTCCCGAAACCCTCGCCGCCGCCCGTGAGTTCCTTCGCGATTTTCACCGACCAAAGATTGATGAACGCTGCAAAGCCCCAGAAAAACGCGATGCCGAAGGACGCCCGGCGCAGCGGGAGATCCCGCCAAAGATCCGCCAGATGGCTGAAATGGCTCACCGTCAGTTTGGCGGAGAATTTCGGAGCTCCCTGTGCCGGCACCCGTGGAATGGCCCACGCCACCGCCAAACCGGGCACTGCGGACACGGCCAGGATCGTCAAAGGAGTGAGGCTCATTTCCCAGGCCATTTCCATTCCGCCGCCGTGCCCCGTAAAACGATGGTCAATAAGCCAAACCGCGAAAATCTGACCCGGGAGAATCGCCAGCACCGCCGTCATTTGTTGAATCCCCGCGGCAAATCCGAGATGCCTGGATCCGACGAGCTCCTTGTTGATTCCGATTTTCGCCGGACTGAAAAACGCCCCCTGCACCGCCAGCGCGAATAATCCACAGAGCGCGAGCGGCATGTTTTTCATGACCACCGCCCCGCAAATCCCGGCCAGCACAACCCCCTGCACCGCCGCGGCGGCCAGCATCACATCGCGTTTCGAAAACCGGTCACTCACCCAGCCAGCCAGCGGAGCGAACAGAACCATCGGCAGGGCCACCATCAGCCCGGCGGCAGAGAGCGCGTCCACCTCCACCCCTGCCCCCATCGGAATCGTCAGGGAAAAACCCACCGCCACCCCCAGTGGGATCAGCGTGAACTGCGCCATCTTGTCATTGAAGGCGTTCTGCGTCTGCTGGGCGATCATGCACCAGAAACCCAACCAACGCCGCCGCGTCGGCTCATTTACAAGCGTTTCGTGACTCATGCCTGCCCGACGCTATCTTTACGGTCCCCACTCCGCAAGACCGACGAAGGCGGGGCAGGTTCAAAATGCCAACCTCTGTGGGCAGGTGAAGGGCGCGCTTACCAACGGGCACCGCCGCATCCCGGTGACGGCGATTCGCGGCCTTCCCGGCAACGTCCGTAAAATATTCATGGCGAAATTCTTGACAGGCGCCGGAAAAATCGGCTTCTTTCCGCCCCGCGCAAGCCGCAAGGCACCCGTAGCTCAATTGGATAGAGCGTCTGACTACGAATCAGAAGGTTAGGGGTTCGAGTCCCTTCGGGTGTACCACTCAGAAACAGCTTAAAATCAAGCAGTTGCGAGTGGCCACCAAGACCTCAAATGAGGCATTTTTCGCACTTTTCGACCAAGTGCCTGATAGACCGGAAATCCAGCATTTCCTAGGTTTTCCTAGCCTTACTTCTTCCGTTTGCTACCCGGTTTTGCTACCCTAAAAGGCTATGAAAACCGACAAAATCAAAGGATTGTACGAGAAACGAGGCTGGTTTTACTACCAGCCCCCACCGGGGACGATGGAGTCCGTCCGAAAGCCATTGCTCTTGGCACCACGGACTTTTTGGAAGCCATCAATCTGTCGTATTCAGAACGCGACCGCTTCCAACTTGTGGCAGCAGCGGTGAAAGACCGGATGTCACCGGCGATTGATCAGTATCTCAAGGAGAAGCTTGCCGCTCGGAAGCACCGACCCAAAACCAGCTACAACACTGGTAAGGCACTGCACCAGATCTGCACGGAGATGGGCAATCCCCTGGTGAGTGAGATCAACGAGAAAAAAGTCGAGGACTGGGCGAATAAGCTCCGGGCGCGGAAATGCCGTGTGGCAATCCGCGTGAAGGAGGCTGACGGGATCGTCCGCGAGCGCAAAAAGACCTCGGTGAGCGATTCCGCCGTGGCGGCCTACAGCCGAATGCTCCGGGCCTTCATCAATTGGTGCCACGAGAAGGGCAAGATTCTGAAGAAACCTTCCAAATCGCTTCCCTCCGGCCGCTGCAAGAAAACCCGCAAGATGCGCTTCACCTCCTTCAAGGAGCGCGACTTGCTTCTCGACCGTGTTTCCCAGCCGGAGCTCGCGTTCATTTACCACGTCGGCTTCCTGGCGGGCCTGCGGTTCGGAGAAATGCTCGCGATGGAACCCGACTGGCTCTGGTTTTCGGACGATGGGAAACACGGAAAAATCCGCGTGCAGGAAACCAAATTTTGGAAACCGAAAGACAAGGAGGCCAGGGAAATTCCGATGGCCCCCCGCTTGCTGGATTTCCTCAAGAAGTGGCCCATAGAAGGAAGCTTTGTCCTCAAGCCCAAGAAGGATGTTTCCCCACCGGCTCCAAAGTACCGCTACAACCCCGAAGTCTCCTTCCGCAAACATGCAGTGGGTTGTGGCGTGCCATGGCTGACTTACCATGACTTGCGCCATTCATTCGGAGCCCATCCATTCGCGTCAGGTTAAGGCCAGGATGCTTGATTCTACAGGGGATTTCCGGATTCGCTTGTCTCGTTCGATGTGTCTCCGGTCGGGATCGAATGCGGCTAACTCGCCTAAGTTGGGGGCTTTGATAAGTCGGACGGCCAGCAAATCATCTATGTGAGCGGACGGGGTGGTGAAGAAATGGACCGTGTGGTCAGGGAAGAAATCGGCAAGCTGCCGAATGGTCCCGAATTGCTGAAGCGTGCGGATGATTATCAGCGCGAAGCCGCGGAGGACTGGTTGAAGCGGTATCGCGCAAGTAAAGCTGGTGTGGACAAGCAGCACGCCGATTTGGCGGCGGCGGGCAAACGCATCGCGGAGTTGGAGGCAAACATCGCGCAACGATGTCGTCCTGCCAATTGAGTTTGATGGACAGGAATCCGACCCTGCCGAGGACGCTGCTCGCAATCTGGATTGGGAGAGCTTCCTCGCCGCTCATCCGCCGCGCCACCGCGTTGCTATCCTCGTATTGGTGGAAGGCGGCACGATGCGCGAGACCGGCAAGCGCTGCGGCATCAAGGACAGCGCTGCCCTGGTGCTGAAGCGCCGCATCGCTGCGGATCTCATCGAGTTCTTCGGCGAGGACGTGATCCGTCGTTTGCTAGACGGCACGCGCCCCGGCTGGGAATCCGACCTGCGCATGTCGCGCGAGCGGCATCTTTGTCATGTGGGCTCCGGACAGGATGCAGCAATGCAAACGAATGGATGATGTCTTGCCCCGGAGCTCCAAACATGGAGTTCCGGGGAACATGACCTCTTTTTTGCTACCTGAAACTACCGAACTCAAATCCACGGGCTGCCATGCATGCTCAGGAGTTGCATGGAAGCTCGCTTCTTTTTAGGCCTGATGAGACGAACCGCGCCATGGTCGCAACCTGTCCCTCGGTTAAGCCATGCTTACAATTTGCATCAACATCTGGTCCTGGTCGGTGGACTGGTTCCGAAATATTTGTGCGGTGACGTCAAAGGCCCCTCGGAGTTACCTCGCCCGGCAACCATGGACGTCGATATCGGAATCGCAGTTTCCGCCGACGAAGGCCATGGGGGAAGCCTTTTCAGAAAGCTCACCGAGCAGGGATTCAAGTGGTCTAACGATCCTGATTCCAACCGCTTCATGAAGATCATCAACGGCATCGAGGTTTTCATCGACTTCATCACTGAGGATCCCAGTCGAGCGCAGTTCGGAGCCATCCCCTTCGACCTCATCCATGTCAGCCAACTTCCCGGTATCAATCGAGCACTCGCCATTCCGCACCCGTTCCGTCGGCATCGCCAAGGGCAACCGCATCGTCCACCTCGCCCCGCCCGCCGACCGCGTGCCCGGACTCATAAAGGATCTGCTCGGATGGCTCAAGCGCACCGATGCCCATCCGCTCCTTGCCGGTTGCGTGTTCCACTACTAACTCGAATTCATCCACCCCTTCGCCGGTGGGAATGGTCGCATCGGCCGTCTCTGGCAGACGGTGATCCTCAGCCAGTGGAACGCTCTTTTCGCTTACCTTCCGGTGGAAACCGTCATCCGCGAGCGCCGTGCCCAGTATTACAAGATCCTCGCGACCTGCGACAAAGCGGGCAACTCCACCGCCTTCATCGAGTCACCTTGCCGAACGCGCAGGAATCAGTCGCTCCACCTTGCATCTCATGGAAAACGGCTCAGCCGGGATCGCTCTTGGCAAGCTTGTGCAAGTTCTGGTGGTTCTGGGACTGGAGGGTGACCTCGTCCGCCTTGCCGCTGACAACGTGTTCGGCCGCAAACTGGAAGACGCCCGCCTGGCGACAACCCGCAAGCGCGCACCGAAAAAGCAAACCTTGAAAACGGAGCCATGAACCGCGAGATCGAGGTCTGGGCGGATTGTGGCGGCGCATCGTTTTCTCCATCGCCGTCCACAATACCGATGATCACCTTCGCAAACATGGTTTCCTGCTGAGCCCGGAGGGATGGTGCATTTCCCCCGCGTATGATCTCAGGCGAATCAAAACCCCGACAACTTGGAGCTGCAAACCGACGACTGCCTGTTCGTCGAAACCGGCGGCTTCGCCGTCAAAAACAAACCCGGCTTGAAAACCTAGTGGTTCGTGATGAAAATGAACTGAGCGCCGGAGCAAGCCGACGCAATTTTACAAACGCCATTCCCTCGATGCGACATCCAAATACCAGACGATATTCCCACCTCACAGTTGCGCTGTTTGGTTGGATGATGGGCGGAGTTCAAGCCGCGCCGCCGGAAAAGCCGACCGCCAGCGCCCTGCCTGCCCTGGTGGGCAGCGCCTCCGTTGCGGACTTGCGGTGCGAATATCTGGTCGAGCCGCTGGGCATCGACACGTCGTTGCCCCGGTTCAGTTGGAAGCTGATAGATGGTGCCGGGATACGCGGGCAGTGTCAGTCGGCCTGCCAAATCGTGGTGGAAGCTGAAGCGGCAGACGGCTCGCCGGGCCGGACGGTGTTGTGGGATTCGGGAAAGGTTGTGTCGTCGGAATCCGTGAATTTTCGCTATGGCGGTGCGCCGCTGACGTCCGGGCGGATCTGTTACTGGAAGGTTCGGGTCTGGGATAAAGACGACAAAGCAACGGATTGGAGTCCGCCAGCCCGGTTTTCGGTTGGGCTTTTAAATCCCACGGATTGGGAAGGTGAATGGATCCGCTACCGCGAGGCCGACAACGTCCAGCACATCTGGTATCGGAAGAATTTCAGCCTGGAGAGCGTGCCCGCGCATGCCCTCGCCTACCTGTGCTCGATTGGCTATCATGAGATATATGTGAATGGAAAAAAGATCGGGACGCGGGTGCTGGCACCGGTTGTCACCAATCTGGAGAAGCGCGGCATTTACGTCACCTATGACATCGCGAGCGAACTGAGGCCGGGCGACAACGTGATCGCAGTCTGGACCGGGCCGGGCTGGGCGCGCTCGGAAGGCTCCTATGGCAAGGGTGTTTGGAAACAGGATTCGATCTTCAAGTGCCAGGTGAATTTCGCCAATGGATTCAAGCTTCACACGGACGCGAGTTGGAAATGCCGGATCAGTTCCAGCGAGAATCTCGGGCTGTGGAAGGGTGGGGGAGAAGGCGAATATGGTGGCGAGTTGATCGATGCCCGCAGGCACCTCAAGGATTGGAATCTGCCGTCATGCGACGACACCGACTGGGCGAATGCCTCGGTCTATCAGAAGTCGCTGGTGCTGTCCGCCGAGATGCAGGAACCGGATCGAAAGTTGGAGCAGTTGCGACCGGTGAAGATAACGGAAAAGGACGGACAATACACCTTCGACATGGGCCGGAATTTCACCGGTTGGCTGGAATTCGACCTGCGGGATGGCAAGCCCGGGGAGATCGTCAAATTCATGACCGCCAACCGCGCCGGCGAGACGGTGGAATTCAAGCAGGAGAGCCACTACATCCATGACGCGAGCGGAAAAGGCACCTTCTCCCACCGTTTCAACTACATGGCGGGCCGCTGGATCACGGTTGCCGGGCTTTCGTCACCGCCCAGCCTTAATGACCTGCGAGGTTACATCGTCACCAACGACCGCAAGCGGACCGGGCATTTCGATTGCTCGAAGGATCTGTTCAACCGGATTTACGAAACGGATTTGCGGACCTATCAGGCATGCACGGTGAACGGGGTGACCATGGATTGCCCGCACCGCGAACGTTTCGGTTATGGCGAGATCGCGCTGGCCTGCACCTGGGGCTGTGCGATCCCCAATTTCGAGTCCGCGGCCTACTATCGGAAGACCGCCCGCGACTGGTTTGACGTGCAGCGCGAGGACGGCTTCGTGAACACGATCGCGCCCCAGGTTTACAAGGGCGCCGGTGGCACGCTCTGGAGCAGCGCGCCGGTTACCATGAGCTGGGAATACTTCAAGGCATACGGCGACAAGCAGCAGCTCGAGCAGGCCTATCAGCCGATGAAACGGTGGCTGGACTACCTGCATCGTTTTGTTTCTCCCGACGGCGTCCTGACCAGCTATGAGAAAGCGTCCCGCTTTCTGGGTGACTGGGCGACGCCGCATGGCAGCGAATATGGCGACACGCCGGAGGCCGGGCTGTTCAACAATTGTGTGTATGCGTATTGCCTCGATGTCCTCACGCAGGCTGCCGCGATTCTGGATAGACCCGAGGATGTGACGACCTATTCGGAACGGTTGGCGCAGCTCCGGAAGAGCGCGCACCGGCAGTTCTTCAACGAAGCGAACAAGAACTACATCGACGGCCGGCAGTTGGCGATGGCTTTTCCGCTCTACACCGGCATCACTCCGGAGGCTGAAAAACAGGCGGTTTTCGCCCATTTCGTGGCGGAGATCAGCACGCGCAAACCCTACCTCGACACCGGCAGCTCCGGCCTGCCGATCCTGCTGAAGTTCCTTGTCGAGGATGCCGAGCGGGCGGATTTGCTATACTCATGCCTGACCCGCACGGAGTATCCGGGATACGGTTTCTTTCTGGATTCCGGAGAGACGGCCTGGCCTGAGTATTGGAAAATCGAAGGCGAAGCCAGCCGCATCCACACCTGCTATACGGGCATCGCCGGCTATTTCATCAAGGCCATCGGCGGCATCCGCCCGGATCCGGCCGCCTATGGAATGAAGAAGTTCATGATCAAACCGAAGCTGGTGGGTGATCTCACTCATGCCAGCGCCACAAGCGATTCGCTTTATGGAACCATCGTCAGCAAATGGTCGCGCTCCGGAACCACCGGCACCTTCGACGTTGAAGTGCCGCCGAACACGACCGCCACGGTCTTCATCCCGGCTGCGGATGGCGGCGACGTCAATGAGGGCGGCCAACCCGCCGCCAATGCCCATGGCGTGACGTATTGCGGCAAGGACGGCAGGGACCAGGTGTTCGAAGTCGCCTCCGGAATCTATCGTTTCATGAGTTCGTCGGTTCCGTCGGCTTCATTACAAATGGATAGATAATACATGATGGGAATGGTCGGGCACCCTCGGCAACGATTGGAGCAGGGATGGTGTGATCGAAGAACCTCCCATGTCCCACTCCATGACTGGGGAACCCGTTACGCACAGCATTCCGTGATCGCGCCTTTTTTACACAGACATCCGAAATAATGAAGAACCACCACCGTATGATCACCATGACACGAAAAATTTGCCTGGTCGCCTTGACCGCCCTGCTCGCTTCCGCTTCCGCTTCCGTGTTCGCTGAGCCCGCACCGAAACAGATGAAGTTATTCCTGTTGATCGGGCAGTCAAACATGTCGGGCCGAGGGAAAGTGGAAGCGCAGGACCAGGTGGAGAATCCACGCATCTTCATGCTCACCAAGGATCTGCAATGGATGCCTGCCAAGGATCCGCTGCATTTCGACAAACCGGCCACAGGTGTCGGCCTCGGCTCGGAGTTTGCACGTGAAATCCACAAGGCCGATCCGAAAGCCAGCATCGGGCTCATTCCCTGCGCTGTCGGTGGAACTTCCCTCGATCAATGGAAGTCCGGTGGACCGCTCTACTCTGCCGCCGTCACCCGGGCCAAGGAGGCGATGAAACAAGGGAAGCTCGCAGGCATTCTCTGGCACCAGGGAGAATCCGACAGCGGCAATCCGAAGAATGTGGCGACCTACGCAGACCGTTTGGATGGGATGATCGGACAACTCCGCAAGGATTTGGATGCGGAAAAAGTTCCGGTGGTGCTCGGCGAGTTGATTCGTGAATTCAAGACCAATGACTCCATCAACGTGGAACTGGCAGTAGCCGCGAAGAAGATTCCCATGTGTGCTCTGGTCAGCTCGGAAGGCTTGGGTAAGAAGCAACTCCACTTCGGTGCCGCCGACCTCCGCACGTTTGGCCAGCGCTATGCCGTGGAGTATTTGAAATTGGCAAAACCTTGACTTGAATAACACGGACATTGAGCGATATGCACGGCACCCATGACATCGGTGGCCTTACCTTCGCGGAGGGCACCGTCACGCTAACGGTTGGAACCGCTCTCCGCATGGCTGGAAAGATCTGGATGGATGCCGCTGCGGGGCTGACCGCAGCGGTCGCAACTCCGGCCAGTGGTGGCACTGCCGGCCAATCCAACATCACCCTCGCGCGCCTTGCCCTGCATTCCCAATGCAGCCACCTGAATCATTTCTAACGATTTAATCCGCGTCATGAAATTCACCCTGATCTCCCTGTTGTCGCTTCTCGCGGGCTTTGCCACATTATCGGCCGCGCCCTTGGACGAAACGTTTGCCAACCCGCCCGACGAGTCGAAGCCCTGGTGTTACTGGTATTGGTTGAATAACAATATATCGAGGGACGGCGTCACCAAGGATTTGGAGGCGATGAAAAAGGTCGGTATCAAACTGGCGATGATCGGCAACATCCAGGGCGGGGGATCCGTGAAAATGTTCTCGCCGGAATGGTATGAAATCACCCGTCACGCGCTCAGGGAGGCAAACCGTCTATCCATCGAGTTGATGATGTTCAACGCGCCCGGATGGAGCCAGTCCGGTGGACCATGGATCACGCCGGAGCAATCCATGCGGCGGGTCGCTTGGACTGAAA
>JAIFNK010000246.1 GCA_020047775.1 Akkermansia sp.
GAAATCGACGAAAACAGCGAGGCGGAGGTCGGGCCCGACACCTTTGATTCCGAGTCCCTGTTAGTGCTCGCCCGTATGACGGGTGCCGGAGCCCCCTTGCGCTGGCATTACCGGGCACTGTTCGAGGAGTTGATCGCCTTCTCCAATCACTCGATGTACGGTGGATCATTGCTGACGATTCCCGCCACGCTCTCGCGTTCTGCTCCGTCAGCCATCCGATGGGTGAAAGTGGAGAATGGCGAGTGGGACAAGGGCACGAATGTCCCGGAAGCAAAGCGCGTCGTTGATTTGCTCGGTGAAATCCTCGCACGACCAAAGCCGCCGACCGTAGGCATCGTCACCTTCAACCTTTCGCAGCGTCGTGCCATTCTCGATGAGATTGATGCCCGCCGTGTAAACGACGAAAAATTCAGCGCGCTTTGGGATGTAGCAGCCAGCCGCGAGTCGCACGACGAACGCCCGTTTGTCAAAAACCTCGAAAGCGTTCAGGGCGACGAACGCGAACTCATCCTCTTTTCCCTTGGCTACGCCCCAGTGGCACGCAAGCGCAAGGACGGCACCGAAGATACCTATGTGCCCGCGCGCTTCGGTCCGCTCGGGCAAAAGGGCGGAGAACGCCGACTCAACGTCGCGGTCTCACGTGCCAAGTCGGAGATCGTCGTGGTATCGTCGTTCGATCCTTCGATGCTTTCGGTGGCTCATACCAAGCACGACGGTCCGCGCTTCTTCAAGGCATTCGTCGAATTCGCAAGGCATCTTGGGGAGGGCCGACGCACCCAAGCCGAAAAGATCCTCAGCCTGATCAACGACCGCCGCGCATCATCCTCAGCACCTGCCAATGGTCATGCCGATGACCATCTCCCGTTGCATCACCAGATCGCCCTCGCCTTGGAAAAAGAAGGCCTCACCCTGGAGACCCTAGTCGGGACAAGCGAGTTCCGTCTCCCTGTCGCTGTTGTTTCTGATGGCAACGCCCACCGCTATGCCCTCGCCATCCTCTGCGAAGACGGAACCGGATCCGTGGATGTCTATGAGGACTATGTCCATGTGCCGAACGTTCTCGCCCATCGTGGCTGGAAGCATTTGCGCGTAACTGCCCGGGAGTGGCACCGGGATCCGCAAGCGGTGATCAACAGGGTGCGCAAGGGACTGTCAGCGTCTCACGACGCTGCAGGATTCTAGGTCGGGGCCGCTTGGGTCATGGTTTCCCCTTCTGGTTGAGGAGCCACTCCCAAAGTCCAGGTCTTTGTAGGTGCGAGCCAGGCATCGTGCTGCGTGCTTTGGTGCTCGGTGTATTTCGGATCACCACCGGCCTTTTTCAGGGCCGCAATCATGGAACGCGAGCCTTCGACAGTCACGGTTGGTTCGCCGTCGTTGTGAAACGCCCAGATCGGCACTTTGTCGAATTTGCGAACGGAAGCGGCATCGCCACCGCCGCAGATCGGGATGGCCGCCGCAAAAAGCTTGGGCTCCATGACCAAGGCGCTCCATGTGCCATATTTACCGCCGTTTTTGAGTTCCTTGGGCACGCGCAGCAGGAACGGGAGCTTGCCACCGAAATCGCCCTTCTCGAACGAACCTGTCCATTGCGCCGCGTATTTACCGGTGGCAGCCGCAGGCGCATTGGCCTCGGCCGCCTTGGCACGGAGGAATTCGTGATCCGCTTCAGACAAGTTGGCCAGTGGCACGGGCACTGGTTTCCCGCCACCCGTGAGCTGCAAGACGACGCTTGTTTCGTCCTGACTAATGAGCTCGGCCTCGATCTTGCGCCCGCGCACATCCGTCCATGTGCGCGCATGGGCATTGATGAAAAGACCGATGAAGATGGCGAGGAGAGCGCGGGTTTTCATGGAGAGCGACCAGTTTGGAACTGGTTGATTTCTTTCATGTCTAACGATAGGGGTGTGATTGAGATTAGAGCGGGAAGCTTGACAGTGGTTGCCATGCACGACCTGTTCATGATATTTGCAGAATATTACTTGTGGGACGTGGCCGAAGCCACAACCACATCAACAATGAAATCGGCCACAA
Organism: Akkermansia sp.; assembly: GCA_020047775.1. GTDB lineage: Bacteria > Verrucomicrobiota > Verrucomicrobiia > Verrucomicrobiales > Akkermansiaceae > Luteolibacter. The sequence goes on from JAIFNK010000246.1 coordinate 2,032, forward strand.
TGCAACGGTTGCAAAAAGTCCTGCCATGAATCCATTCTTGCCGCGCTTTCTTGCATCGCGTGCCACCCAAATGATCGAAGCAACAAATCCCACCAGCGCCAGCAGGATGGTGAATGGTGGCGCTGACACCTCAAAGCCAGCCGGGAATTTGATGGAACTACTCGGCTCCAGAAAAAACCATCTAATGATGTTAATGGAATGACAATTGATATGAAAAAATATTCTTTAACCCTGATGCTGGTCGCCTTGACCGCATCAATCATCACAACGCAGGTCAATGCCGCAGAGAAACTGGAGCAGGGAAAAGACCGCATTGACACCCCCGCCGTGGGCAGCGGTTTGTGTGTTCACAATCTGTTCCAGTCCAACATGGTGCTCCAGCGCGACAAGCCGGTCCGGGTGTGGGGTTGGGCGGATCCCGGGGAGAAGGTCACCGTCACCTTTGGCGGGAAGGCACAAACAAGCACCGCCGCCGCTGATAGGTCGTGGAAAGTGGAACTGCCGGCCCTGCCTGCCAGTTCTGAGCCGCGAACGATCGTGGTTCAGGGCAAGGACAGCAAGATCGAGCTGGAGAACATTCTCGTAGGCGACCTCTGGTTGCTCGGCGGCCAGAGTAATATGGAGTTTGAGATTCACAAAACGGAAGGCGGCCCGCTCGAAATCATCTCCGCCAACTTCAAGAACATCCGGCTCTTCAGCGTCCCTCAACAAAACGGTCCGGACATCAAGAATTCCTTCCCCCGTCAATACCAGTGGATCGGATTTTTCGGCCAACACTTCCGGCAGGGTTACTGGGATGTCTGCACGCCGGAGACGGTGGGCGAGATGTCGGGAATCGGCTATGCATTTGCGCGCCGGATTCACATGGCGACACAGATTCCCATCGGCATCGTTGACGTCTCGCGTGGCGGCACGGGGCTGGTCAGTTGGACTCCCACGGATGTGTTGAAGGCAGTCGATGCCCCGGAAGTCAAAAGCACGCTGGCCGAGTGGGAGATGAAAGTTTCCGGATTCAATCCGCAGAAGGACCTCGAAAACCGGATTAAACAATTCAACGACCGGGCAGCCCGCATGAAAGCCGAAGGGAAGCCAATTCCGGCTGACCACGTCGCACCATCCGATTTGCAACCCGGTCCGGCGATGGACATGAACCGCCCCGGCAACATGTATGCCAGCATGCTCTCACCGCTCATCGGTTTTCCAGTCAAAGGTGCCATCTGGCATCAAGGGTATAACGAGTGCACCCAGCCGAATGGCCACAAATTGTATGCCCGGGTTTTTCCTGAAATGATCAAGGCATGGCGTGCCGCGTTCGGTGATCCGGCCATGCCGTTCGGCATCATCACCCAGGAGACCCAGGGTGATCCGCAGACATTGGATAACTTCCTGCCTCACATGGTTGATGAGGGCAATTATGTCCGGGAGGCACACTATCAGGCGTTCCTCAACCTCCGGAAGGCCGGCGACAAGAACATCGGTTATGCCGCTTGCTTCGATTTACACCGCTCCTGGTATCACCCGCAAATCAAGATTCCGGTCGGCGAGCGCATGGCTGCTTGGGCATTGGCCACTCAATACGGGAAGGACATCCGCTGGCTTCCGCCACAGCTCAAGGAAGTCAAAACCGGCGGCGGGAAAATGTTCCTGCAGCTCGACACCGCGACGATCCCGTTTCACGACGGTCCGATCCAGGGGTTCGCCATCGCCGGCAAGGACGGGCGGTTCCAGCCGGCCAAAGCGGAGTGGTTGGACAAAAACGCGGGCAAAGCCGGTAACCCGAATTGGGACCGCTCCATTGTCGTGCTCACCAGCACCTTGGTGCCGGAGCCGCTCCATTTCAGATATGCCTGGGCGCGGAACCCCTTGGAGAACCTCAAGTCCACCGACAACGTGGGCCTGCCATTTGACACGCAGCGCAATGACACCTGGAGCCTCGCCGACATGTATGAGATTTACACCGGCAAAAAAACCAAAACACCCGGTGTGCTGGACCGCCCGGAAAACAAGGAACTGGTCCGGGCCTTGGAAGCCGAGGATCGGAAGCGGCAGATCGAAGATGCGAAGGCGCTGCTCAAGGCCGCTAACATCAAGGTGGAGTAACGCTGAAATCCAATGTGACGCTGACCTCCGGCGGACACCTCCGCTTCACTCTCCGCAGCCGAAGCCATACGCCCCGTCCGCATCGCAAAATGTGCGGCGGTGGCCGAAGCCGCCCTTGGAGGTTTGGTTTTGCAGCAGGTGATTGTGCAGGGTGCGCTCGGCCATGGCCCGGTAGCGGGGGTTGTTAGTCACTCTGGCGAGGGCGAGGTTGAGACGGAACCAGTCAACGATGGAGCAACCCTCGTCGCGGCCGAACTTCACATGGCATTTTTCGAGAATACCGCCCGCCGTGTATTCGGCGATGCGTTCCGGGTCGTTGAAACGCGGCAGCATGGAAACATAGAAGTCACCGAGACGACGTGCGGCGGCAGCGGTGGCGTCGTCCTTGGGGAAGGCCCGCATCACCTCAACCAGACCGCACAGCAAGCGGGCGTTGCCCCACAGCGCCGGCAACATGCGGCTGCCGAGCGCGTCCTCGCCCTTTTTCGGGTGGTCGATGGGTTGTTGCCAGTCAATGACGCCCGAGGCGCAGAAATACCCGCCGGGATGCTGCTGCCGCGCCACGGCCTCCAGCAAACCCTTGAAAGCGGGATGCACGGCGAGATCGCCGCCCGAATCCATCGCCATGATTTCGACGAAGCGGGCATTCGCTCTTTCTTCGTGATTGGAATCAAGGTACGTCTGCGAAATTCCCGCAAAGCCCGTCAATTTTTCAGCACTAACCGGTGTCTTGCCTTGCCCGCGCGCAGGTGGTCGAGCGCGGCGTTCACGTCCTTCATCGCGAAGGTCTCGGTGACCGGGGCGATCTGGTGGCGGGCGCAGAATTCCAACATTTTCGCAACCGTGGCCGGTGAGCCGAGCGGTGAACCGGAGATGGATTTGCGTCCGCCGATCAGGGAAAACGCGGCGACGGGCACCGGTTCGAGCACGGCGCCGACGAAGTGGAGGCGACCATCCGGAGCGAGCGCGGCGATGAAGAGATCCCAGTCGAGCGCGACGTTTGCGGTGACGAGGATGAAGTCGAAGGAGCCCGCCAGTTTGCCAAGCGCCGCCTTGTCGCGGGTGCCGACGACGTGGTGCGCACCGAGTCTCCGGGCTTCATCGGCTTTGGATTCGCTGGAGGTGAACGCGGTGACTTCGCAGCCCCATTTGTTCAAAAACTGCAATGCCAGGTGACCCAGTCCGCCGATGCCGATCACGCCGACGCGGTCGGTCGGCTTCACGCCGAAATCCGTGATCGGTGCGAAGACCGTGATGCCGCCGCAGAACAGCGGACCGGCGCTGGCGGGATCCAACGTCGATGGCAGTTTGATCGCCCATTCCCAATCCGCGCGCACCTTGTCGGCGAATCCGCCGTGGCGGCCGACGATGATTCCTTCCGCGCTGGAGCAAAGGTTGTGTCTGCCAGATAGACAGGGTTGGCACGCCATGCAGCTGCCGGAAAACCAGCCGAGGCCCACGCGGTCGCCGATTGCCAGGCCTTTTGCCTGGTCGCCGACTTTTTCGATGATGCCGATGACTTCATGCCCGGGAACGAGCGGATAGGTGGAGTTCCCCCAATCGTTGTCGAGCATCGAGAGATCCGAGTGGCAAATCCCGCAGGATTCGATTTTCACCTGCACTTGCTCCGGACGCATCTCGCCGGGATTGAATTCGAGTTCCGTGAGGGCCACGCCTGATTTTGTGGCTGCCCAGCCGTGAAAATTTTCAGTCATCCGGAGATTATGGCGAGATTTCCGGGCCGCTCAACCATGAATGCGCATTCCATCCGGAATTGTTTCGGCATGACATCTGCTCATGAAGAACCGACCATGGCGCAGCTCTCATTCATCCGCGGAAAATGCATCTGATTCAACGTCTGCTCGCCGAGGCCTCGACCTTGCCGCCGGAAAGGCAGGTGACTTTGTCCGCCGAGCGCCGGCAGTTTCTCAAGCGCCGCTGGCGTGGAATCGCGGCGGACGGCACCGAGTTCGGATTTGATTTGGAGACCCGCCTGACTGACGGAGCTGTTATTTTCCATCAGGCGGGAATCGACTACGTCGTCCGCCAGCTGCCGGAGGTGGTCTATGAAATCCGGCTGGAGTCTCCCGCCCAGGCCGCGCTGGTTGCTTGGAAAGTCGGCAATCTCCACCTTCCGGCGCAAATCATGGATGGCGCGATCCGCATTCTTCACGACGAGGCGATGACGCAACTTCTTGAACGGGAAGCCTGGTCCTACTCGGAACCCGAGGTTTTATTCACCCCGATGAAAGCCATGGCCCATGCTCCCTGATCCCTGGCTCTGGTTGTTTCAAGCCAACGACACCGCCTATCCATCGGGGGCCTACGCGCACTCGTTCGGGTTGGAGGAACTCGTCGAGACGGGCGTCGTCCAAAAACCGGCGGATCTGGAAAATTTTCTCAACACCCAGATCCTGCCCGCCCTGCTGACCTTCGAAATCCCGTTTTTCGTGCGGGCCCACGCCGCCGCGGTTGCGGGAAATCTATCCGAACTCCTGGAACTGGATGCCGAGCTCGACGCCTGGCGGATCCCGGCGGAACTGCGCGACGCGTCCCGCCGCATCGGGTCCCAGCGGCTCGATCTTCTGGCGCAGCTTGATCCGGCGGAGCTGGTGTCGCGCTACCGCGAGCTCTCCCCGCGCAGCCATCATCTGGTGGTCGCCGCACTGGAGCTTTCCGGCGTGCCGGTCGGCCAGGCCGCGCGCGCGTTTGCCTTCCAATCCATCGCCGGACTCACCGCTGCGTCGATGAAGCTGATGCGTATCGGCCAGACGTCCTGCCAGCAAATCCTCCGCCGCACGCTTGTCGCGCTCGGTGAAAAAATCGACGATTCCCTTTCCCGGCCGGTGGACGGCTGGTTCAATCCGCTCCTCGAAATCGCCTCACTCCGCCATGCCCGCGCCCACTCCCGACTCTTCATTTCCTAACGCAAGTCAACGCCCCTTCCGCCTCGGTGTCGGCGGTCCGGTCGGTTCCGGAAAAACCATGTGCGTCCTCCGCCTGAGCCAGTGGCTCAAGGACGAGATCTCGCTCGCCGTCATCACCAACGACATTTACACCCGTGAGGACGCCGAGTTTCTCCTGCGCGAGGGAGTGCTGGCGGCTGATAGGGTCATCGGCGTGGAAACCGGCGGCTGTCCGCACACCGCGATCCGCGATGACACGAGCATGAACATGGCGGCGGTGATCGATCTGGAGAACCGCCATCCGGATTTGAAACTCATCCTCATCGAGAGCGGTGGTGACAATCTATCCGCCACGTTTTCGCCGGAGTTGGTGGATGCGTATATCTATGTGATCGACGTCGCGGAAGGGGACAAGATCCCGCGGAAAGGCGGGCCGGCGATCCGGACGAGTGATTTGCTGTTGATCAACAAGACCGACCTCGCGCCTTACGTCGGGGCGGATCTTGAGGTGATGGCGCGCGATGCGAAGATCCAGCGGGGGAACCGGCCGTTTCTGTTCGCGGACTTGAAATCGGAGAAGGGGAAGGATGATCTGATCAAGTGGCTGAAACATGAGTATTTGTTTGTTTAACGGACCGCGAAATTTATTTCGCCCGCATTCATTCATCATCCACCCATGACCCACAAAGGAATCCATTATCGCGGTTATCTTCCGCACTGGGACTTCGCCGATTCCGTCCAGGGAATCACGTTTCGGCTAGCGGATTCAGTTCCCGCAGAGGTGATCGCGGAGTGGCGGGATGAAGTTGAATCATTACTTAAGAGCAGCGATCCAGCGATATCAAGCGCCGCACAAGCTGACTTACACCGGAAAATAGCGAAGTATGAAGATGCCGGTCATGGAAGGTGCGCTCTGGCGGACGCAGAATGCGCGGGTATTGTCCAAGACGCGTTGAAAGCGGGTCATGGAACATCCTACAAACTCATCGAATGGTGCGTAATGCCAAATCACGTGCATGCATTAATTCGTTTGCTGGGGCCGATGACTTTGGGCGGTATTGTGAAACTATGGAAAGGCGGAACAGCAGTCAAAATCAACCGGTTGTTGGGGCATTCTGGCTCGCTCTGGATGAGAGATTATCATGACCGTTTCATCCGTGATCTGGATCATTTCCACAATGCTAAGGCGTATATCAGGAGCAATCCCGTGAAGGCTGGGCTTTGTCAAACACCTGAAGAGTGGATTTTCTCAAGTGCGGGTTGCGCATGGGAGCCTGAGGTGACTCCATCTTCACTTCCTAAACGGGCGAAATAAATTTCGCGGTCCATGATATGAATGTCACCTGCTCAGCCCTCAGCGGCCACCTGCACCTCCGCTGCGAGAACCGCGCGGATGGCGTGCCCTATATTTCCGAGCAGGGTTTCCGCGCGCCGGCGCACCTCAGCAAGTCCCACGTCGATCACGGCCACCTCGTCCAGAGTATCGTCAATCCGACCGCCGGATTCTTCGATGGCGATCTGTTGGAGTCCAACATCCATGTCGCCGCGGGCGCCAAGCTGGTGCTCAGCACGCCGTCCGCGTCGCGGGTCTATCGGACGCGGTCGGGCGCGGCGGCGGTGAACTGCCAGAAATTCGCTGTGGAGGAGAACGCCTCGCTGGAATGGATTCCCGAGCCGTTCATCCCCCATGCCGGAGCGCGGTATGTCCAGCGCACGGAAATCGACCTGCATCCGACGGCCAGTCTGTTGTTCTTCGACTGGATCGCGCCCGGCCGGGTGGCGATGGGCGAGGTTTTCGTTTACCGGCATCTTCGCTGGGAGTTGGATCTCACGATCAGAGGGAAGCTCGTCGCCCGCGAGCGCTACGATCTCGATCCGGACGATGATAGTCTGGAGGCGCTGAAAGCGAAGTTTCCCGCCGCGCATTATCTCTCGGTGTATGCCGCCGGGGCGATGGCAGCTAACTGGCCCGTCGACATGCTGGACGCGCTCTCCAACGAGGACGTCTATCTCGGCCACGGTCCACTCACCGGCGGCGTCCACGTCATCCGCGCTCTTTGCCGCGACAGCCTGGCGGCGCGCCGCTTGCTGGAAACCCTGCGGCTAGAGCTCTACGCCGCGGCGGACCGGAAGCCGCCGTCCCTCGGGCGGATCTTTTTCTGACAGGAAACGAAAAGGCGCGGAATCATTTCCGAAATCCGCGTCGAATCCCTTGCGACGCATGTCTTTGGCGAAGGCGCCAAAGACAACACGCGAGGCGCGTGTGCTCCCCTTTGGGAGTTCCATTCGACTACCGCCTGAATGGTTACGGCATTATTTAAAATAATGCTCGAGCGCCTCGATCGATCCGTGGCCATGGGAGGCGTGCGTGACCAGCCCACCGGCCGCGCGGACCTTTTCCTTGATCGCCTCGACCGCATTCGCGGGGCAGGCGGTC
>JAIFNK010000018.1 GCA_020047775.1 Akkermansia sp.
GAGGTGGTGGTCGCCGTTCGGACTTTCATGCAGGCGCACGTCATCCTTGCCGAGCGGGGTTTTGAAGATGTCCGGGTTGCTCGCTTGCAGTGCCTTGGCGGCGGCACCGGCAGGGATCGGATCGGACGCGGTCACTCGCTCGGCTCCGCGGGTGACGAAAATCCAGCCGTCACTCCCTTCGAACCGCACGCCGTTAGGGAAAGTGTGATCGATGACGATCTTCACGCCGTTGGCATAATCCATTTCGATATGATAAGGGCCATGCACGTTCCACAATCCGGATTTCGGAAACTCTGCTTTGGCCTCGATGGCGATCGGTCCGGTGAGTTCCGTGTTCATGCCCCAGTGGGCGATGTCCACATGGTGCGAACCCCAACCGGTGATCATGCCAAGGCAGTAGTCCTCGATGCGCAGCCAGCCGGGCCGCTGGGCATAGCGCTCCTTCGGAGTGGCTCCCTGCGAATGGACGCGGTCCACGGTGTAGGGTGCGAGCGGCGTGCTGCCGAGCCACATGGCATAGTTGAGATTTCCAGGAACCGGAATCTCCTGCGTGCTGCCGCCGGCGGGATCGCTGGGCAGGCCGATCCTAACCGTCTGCAGCTTGCCGATGCGCCCGCTGCGGACCATTTCGCAGGCCATGCGGAACTGTGCGCCGGACCGTTGCTGGCTGCCGATCTGGAACATGCCACCTTTTTCGCGGACGATGTCACTCACCGCGCGGCCTTCGCGAAGCGTCATGGTGAGCGGTTTCTGGACATAGATGTCCTTGCCTAACAAAGCGGCGGCGATCACCGGTTCGGCGTGCCAGTGGTCGGGCGTGCTGATGGAAACCGCGTCGATGTCCGGATGCTGGAGCGCCTCGCGGTAGTCGCCGTAGGTGGCGACCTTGAGGTCGATGTTTTTCTTTTGATAGTGCCCTTCGACGATTTCCTTGCCGTCGGCCAGGCGCATGGAATCGAGATCGCACAGGGCCACCAGACGCGCCGCGTTCTGGCGCAGGATGCCTGGCATGTCCATGTCGCGGCCGATGCGGCCGCAGGCGATCTGCAGGATGTTGATCTTCTTGCTGGGCGCGTCCGCGCCGAGGACGCGGGACGGGATGATGGTGGGGAATCCGATGGCGGCTCCGACGAGCCCCACATTCCTGACAAATTCGCGGCGGGTGGTTTTCATAATCTTATCTTACTTCGATTTCCGGCTCATTTGATAAGCCTCCATGATGGTGTTGTATTTGGCGAGAGTGTTAGGCACTTCCCACGCGGGAGTGCCGCCGTCCTTGAGAAATCCGAGGAAGCGCGCGGCAACTTGTGCGAAGTGGGCTTCGTGGCCTTTTTTATAGGTGTCCGGGATGTTCACTTCGTGACGATCACCGAGATCCTTGATGACGACGCCGGGGTATTTCGTGGCGATTTCCGCAGCGGCCTTGTCGAGCGCGAGCTTCCATGAAGCGACGTCCACGCCGGCCTGCGGCTCGATGTAGAGGACGGGCTTGTATCCTTGCTCCTTGCCTTGGCGGATGTGCAGCGAGCACTTGCTGCCGCGCATCAGCGAGTCATGGGTGTCCGCCGTTCCGGGAGGTGCTTCGAAGTTCCACAGCACGGAGATTTTGGCGTGAACGCCGCGCAAGGCGTAGGTGAACTCGCCGTTAGCCGGTGTTTGCAGCACGCCGTCGTTGCCGACAAGTGGCTTGAGGTAGTCCGGCCATGATTCCATCTTGGTGGTTTTGGTGAACTGCTCCCGGGTGATGGCGGTATTCCAACTCCGCGCGGAGATCATTTTCACATCCGCGTCCTTGATGACCTCCTCCGGGAAACACTCCCACTGGACGAGGTCCACGAGGTGGGTGGTGACATCGACGATGGCCTCGCCCTGCTGCGCCGGATCGAAGAACCACGGCGGACGCTGCAAGGGCAGGTTGTTCACCAGCTTGGAGAAATGGTGCACACTTTCCTTGGTGACCGATGGATTGTCGGGCGTGCCCTTGTCAAGTTCGCCAAAGACAGCCGCATGACGCGAAAGCTCTTTTTGCAGCATCGTGGTGATCTCGAACCGCTCGGTCATGATATCCAGCAGAAGAAGATTTTTTTCCCCCGCGATGCGATAGGCTTCCTCCAACATTTTGAGTCCCGCGGGGTCGATGGCCATCGGCTTGTCGGCGAGCACGTGCAGTCCGGCTTTGACGGATTCGAGGATATAGCGGGTCTTGTCGCGGTTGTTTCCGGCGAGCACGACGACGTTGCCGGGCTTTTCGGCGAGCATTTTTTGCAGGAAATCCGGGCCGGTGTGGACTTTCAGATCCCAGTTCGTGGGGTTGTCCGCGCGGGTGTTGAATGCGCGGACCCGTTCCAGGTGCAGGCCCAGGTCGGGTCCCTCGGGGGCGTAAACATGGACGACAGGAGACACGCCGGGGACCGTGCTTTTCTGCACGAGCGCGGCGTGAAAGTGGCCGGGATCAAGAGTGATGAGACGGAAGGGGGCCTCGGTTTTTTCGGCGTAGGATGAGGCGAGGGAAATCGCCGCAGTGGCGGCTGATGTTAGGATGGACTTGGTGAATGTCATGGACCGGGTTATTTCTGTGTTTCAAATTTCAACTTTGTAAAGTCATCAAATTTCCCGGCAATACCCGCGGATTCGGTTGTTCCTGAAAACACGAGCACGCGGTAGCAAAGGCGGAGCGTGTTGCCTTTGGGGATTCGGGTATCCTTGCCGTTGGCGGGCCAGAACATCGGTGTGGGCGAGAGGAATCCATAGTCGCGGGTGAACCACGGAGTGGGATAGCCAGGATTCTGCGGGTGTTGGAGGATGGCAAGTCCCTCGGTGGTTTTTCCATCGCGCGCGCCAAAACAGGCGAGCCACGGCGACGGTTTGCCGAAGGTGTCCTTTTCGCCTTTGGCGCCGGCCGCATTGATCATCGTGCCGCCATACAAGGGCGTCAGATCCGGATCCATCCGCGCGCTGAAAAACGAGTGATTGGTTTTTTGGATCACCACATCCTCCATGGCCTCAAGTGTGATTTCAAAATCGATCTGCCGGAGCTGCGGTGTCGGCGCGCTGATGACGATGCGGCGGGTGTCGCGCAGCGGTTGAGGGGCATCGGGTCGGGTCCAGTCGCAGGAATCCCGGATGACGATCTGGTTTCCGGATGCCGCTTCCAGCACCGGCCCTTGGGAAATGATGCGACCGCGGTCCAAGCCTTCCTGCCAGTAGTTCCCGTCATTGACCTTGTCACAACCGAAAAACAACGAGCTGTGATGCGGATACTCGCCGTTGCGCATGGAGGTGGCGGAGACTCCCGATGGCCCGTTCACCGGAAAGAAAAACGGATATTTCTCATCCTCCGCGAACCGATAGCTGGTGAAGAATTTCCCTGCGATGGTCACATCGATGCGCGAACCGATGCGGACGGCTTCGAGTTTCTGTTGGGCGCGGGCGGGAAGGGAAACGGCCAGCAGGCAGAATGCCAGCAGGGTGGATTGCAAGGTGTGGAGCTTCATGTTTATTGGTTAAAATCAGGGAAATCCGGTTTCACTTCCGCATCCACTTCCTCCATTCCTCCTCCGCGGTGGCCGCATCAACGGCACGGTCGGCGGCGATGACACGGTAGGCGCGACGGGACACCGCGGGATGCCCGTCATCCAGCGGCAGCGGATTGTCAGACACCGGATTGAAATTCGCGAAGGGCGTGCCGTTGTGGTTTTTGGAATCCCATACACGGAGTTTTTCCGGACTGCCGGCATGCTTCTCCGCCGCGCTGAGGATGAGAACGGATGCGGTTCCGTCCGCGGTGGGCCCGCTGACCGCAAGCCATCGTGCGGGCGAGCCGTTGGCGTCGTCGCGGCCCTTGCCTGCGCTGGTGATCATCGTGCTGTTATCCTTGTTCCACGATTCCGGCCCGCGCCAGGAAAAGCCGCTGTAGTGGTACTTTCCGATGGTCACCGGGGCCCCCGCGGCCTGTTGGTGCAAGGTGATGTCCAGCACGGTGGCATCGCCGCGCAGCGTGAGCGTGACGTGAGCGGTTTCGTGAATGACCGCTTTGGGATCCGCATCCTTCGGTTTGATGATGGTTTCATTCCGGAACTCCCACTCCGCCTTGTCCGGTCCGCTGGAAAGCTGTTTCACGCCGCGGGCCACATGCGCTCCCTGGCCCTCCTGCATTTCCCACGTGTTGAATTTCGTGCCGCCCGTCTCGACGAATTTCCACGGCCACCAAATGCCGAAATGATGCAGGTGGTCGGCGGGTTGGATGGTGGTGCAGACGAATCCGCCCGGCGTGCGCAGCGGGTGGACAAACGCGCTGCCGGCGAATTCCTTTCCGCCTTTCGGCTCCGCCACGAGGTCTTTCTGCCAGCCGAACACCGGCGGTTTTCCCTCCGGGAATTCGATGGTTCCCTTGCCCGGCTCGGCGGCCAAAGCATCGGCGGACACCATGCAAACAACCAGAAGCGGGATGAGGCGGGCGGTGATTTTCATGGTCGTTGCGGTAGGGATCCATCACCGCATGCCTGCATGGCCGCCCGGAGGTAGCCGAGGGCGAAAGCCATCCCGGCATGCCAGGGCGCGGCACAGGTCATCTGCGGCGCGTGATCGGGTATGATTACGCCCTCGAACCCGTTGTCTTTCAAGCTCCGCAGCACGCGGAACACATCAATCTCGCCTTCATCGATGAAAGTCTCCCTGTAGTGCGGCACTTGCCCGCGCACGTTGCGCAGATGCACGTAGGCGATGCGCCCCTGCGCCGCGTAGGTGTCCACAGCCTCGTGGAATCCACCCTCGGTGGTCTCGGCGAGGGTGCCGACACAGAATTCGAGACCATTCGCCGGGCTCGGGTTCAAATCGATCACCTTTTGATAAAGACTTGGCTGATAGACCAAACGCGGCTGCTGGCGCACGGTGGGCATCGGCGGATCATCGGGATGCAGCGCCATCGTCACGCCCGCCTCCTCGGCCACCGGCAGGATTTCATCGAGAAAGCGCTTGAGGCGGTCCCACAATTGCCCGGGGGTCACCCGGGGCATGTCACCGGGTGGCGCGTCCGCATCGACGACCATGTTCCAGACCATACCGTTGGGAATCGGGATATCGTATGGCCCATCCATGCCTACCGCTTCGGCCCCGCCCCGCGCGAACGGCCCTTTGATGCGGCCCGCCACCCCCGCGATGGAAAAATTGTAGCCGAACACCGGAATGCCGGCTTTCCCCGTGTTGCGGATGATGGTTTTGACGTTTTCAACGTGCTTCGCCCGCAGCGGCCCGTCTAACAAAATATCATGCCAATGCGCGGGATCAAAGTTCTCGATGGCGGCGATCTGCAATCCCTCCGCCGCCGCCTCGTCGCGGATGCGGATCATTTCCTCCGCCGACCACAGCCGGTCCGGATCTCCGGCGAGCCCCCAACCGGTGTGATCGCCTAATGGCTGGTCGCCGGGCCGGTTGCTGCGCGAGGATTTGAAATAATCGACCAGATGGATGACCAGATGCGTGCACCCGGCCTGCCGCGCGAAGCGGTAATGATCGGGGTCGAGTTGATGGCGGTAGAGTCCGAGTCCGAGCTTCATGGTTGGAGGTGGAAATCGCTGGCAGGCTTCATTTGTCGCGAAGATAACTCCCAAGGCCGCTTGTCCAAGATCATTTTTGGCAGCGCTTCTTTGGCAAGGCCGGCAGGAACACCCCACCTGCTAGTGCCAGCACGAAGGCAACTCCTTGGCATCGGTCTCGGGCTCCCCGGCATGGAAATTCGCGGGGATGAAAGCGTCCGCACCCTTCACGAACAGGCGTCCCAACTGGCTGCCACCGGTGCACTTCCGCACCCGGTCGGGGCAAAATCGCCCAGTCCGACGGACTGAAACCGGGGTCCGAAAGCCAGGGAATGTTGAAATGCGAGAACCCCATTCAAACCACCACCGTCTTGTTAGGCGTTGCGGTCATGGTGTCCGGAGTCGATAGAAGGAGCGGAAGGGCAGAGCGCTGCGCGGCACAACAAGCGGACTGGTGGCTGCGGGCTGTGGTGTCCAGCGAGAGAGATCGTCGGATTGCTCGAGCGTGCCCGGGAAAAAGATGATGCTGATGCTACTTGGTGTGCATTTGATCGTAATTGGCTGGGTGTCGTGCAGCAACAGATAATCCCACACGGGCTCGAAGACGGGCGTAACGCCATCGGCTTGCATTGGCGTAGCCGCATCCACGACTGGACAACCGTGGTAGCTGCTGGATTGCGCGGGTGCGGGTTCGAGATTGGTCGAAAGGAAGTGCCGGGATCCATAGCCATCGGAGGTGGACGATTCCACTCGCTCGTAGGCCCCATAACGAGTCACATCCAGCGCGGCAGCGGCGGCCTGCATCTCGGTGAAGTCCAGGAACTGATCCCGCTCGTGAGCGAAGCAATACCAGCGGTCCACCGGCGTCTGTGGCAAGGTGAACATCCAGTTGTAGGGACGCGGTGGAGCGCCCCCTGTCCACCAGTCCATACCAGTGAAGATGATGCAACGATCCGTGACACGGGTCTTCGCCAGCATCGCAGCCATGCCTGATCCCTGCGAATGGCCGCAGACGATGAGCTTGTCCCATCGCAAGCTGCTGCCGCTGTAATACTGGCCCCAGCCTTGCGATGGATAGGTTGCTTGCAGGTATTGAAGTGCTTTGAGCAGCCGGTTCTGAATGGAATCAATGCTGTTCACCGCTAGAAAGCCCACTCGGTCTGAGCCATCGATCACCTCCAATCGTGCATTGCCGGCGGAATCGGGATCAGACGGCGCGAATTGCTCGCAAAGCACGTTGATCGCGTTGTCATTGGGATACATTAGCCCGAGCGCATGAAAGCCAAGCCTCGCGGCATTCCTCGGAAACTCACGGTATAGAAATGGCGTCGCACCCGTGCCTGGCAGAAACAACACCAAACGAGCGCGACCTGTCACCGCAGGGTCCACCACGGCGTAATGGCGGTCGTTAAACTGCGTGATCTCAGGATCGGTGACACTGGGCCTAAAGAGGGCTTCCTGCGGCACGCCGGAGGCAGTGCTGGCGAGTAGCAGCACCCAAAGAATGCTTTTGTGCGATATGGCGCGCATGAATCTATGCCTAACGTCTAGCTCATCCACGGCGGGGAGGGAAGCCCGAATTCAAAGAAGGACGTTGCCCGCCGTTGGATGTGCCGTCTTGTCCTTCTTATTGTTTCAATTGGATTAGGAATTCATCGTCTCTCAGAGAACCACCATCCGTTCCATCAAAGGGGTCAGTCAAAGGGGTCTCAAAGTCAAAGGGTACCAGTCCCGACTAACAAGCATTGACGGCTGAAACTCTCCGTTTTAAGAAGATTCCATTGAAGGGGTCTCGAAGGGGATCTTTTATCCAAGTTCCCGCATTTCAACATCCACGGCCCTCCCCCTCACCAAAATCCCCCTTTGACAACCCACCCTCAAGCTGTGGAAATGCCCTCATTATCCCGCCCGCGCCTAACTACGCTCGCGGCCGTACATGTGACTGCCAAAACCGGCTCTGGCATCAGCAAACCGGCTGCTTGCGCGCGATTTACCGGTCTTCCACTTCCCACTTCCGTCTCCAACCACGAAAGCGGGACCACCAGACAGTTTGAAATCCCACTTGGAAATTCCGCGTGTGATCTTACGTAAGTTGAGCATGCCAGTCTCGATCTCAACGACCAATCGCACATCCCGCCGTGTGACCGCATGGATCCTTTCCACTCTTGTCGTTGTCATGGCGGCCGCCCTGCCGCGTGCCCATGCCGTGGCCGATCAAAACGCTGCCGACGAGGCCGCCGTACAAGGGAAAATCCTCAACAAACCTGAAAAAATGGAAGCATTCCGCGATCAGGCACTCGGGATGTTCATCCACTGGTCGCTTGATTCCCAGATCGGCACGGTGATCAGCCACAGCTTGGTCGGTGCGGATGAAAACTACGCCCGCCGTTTCTTCGAGGACCTGCCGAAGTCCTTCAACCCCACCAAATACGACCCGACCGAATGGGCCTCCCTGGCGAAATTGTGTGGATTCAAATACGCCGTGTTCACCAACAAGCACCACAGCGGCTTCTGCATGTTCCCCACCAAAACCACTGACTTCTCGATCGCGAACACCCCTTACAGTAAGGATATTACGAAGATGTATGCCGATGCCTTCCGCGCTGCCGGGCTGGGCATGGGATTTTACTTCTCTCCTGATGACTTCTGGCTGCTGCACAAACAAGGCATCCCGATTTCGCGCTACAAGGCCGGCGGCGACCCCAAGGTTCTCCCGACCAAGAATCCGGACCTCATGAAACACAACCTCGCCCAGATCGAGGAACTCTATACCCGCTACGGAGCCGTCGACTACCTTTTCATCGACGGCGAGGCGGACGGGATCCGCGATCTCGTGTGGAAACTGCAGCCGGATACACTTGTCACGCGCGGTGCCATCGCGACCCCGGAACAAAAGCTGCCCGACAAGGAGGTGCCCGGCCCATGGGAAGCCTGCTTCACGCTTGGGACACAATGGCAGTTCAAGCCCACCAATGAGAAATACAAATCGGGAACCGACCTGATCAACATGCTAATCGAAACCCGCGCGAAGGGTGGCAACCTCCTGCTGAATGTCGGCCCCGAACCATCCGGCGTGATCCCTTTCGAACAGGAGCGCATCATCCGCGAACTCGGACTCTGGCTCTTCATCAACGGCGAGGCGATTTACAAGGTCCGCCCCTGGCACGTCATCCGTGAAAATGACGTTTGGTTCACCCGTTCGGCGGAGCAGCCGGACACCGTCTATGCATTCCTAACCAACCAAGGCGAGTGGCTGCGGGGCAAGCGGAAGAGCTTTGTCCTCAAAACGCTCAAAGCCACTGAAGCCACGCAAATCAGCGTGCTCGGGCATGACGGCAAAATCCTCGAATATTCGCCCAAGGCGGATCCGTCGCCAAAGTTCTCTCAAAAAGCAGACGGCCTGCATCTCGACATCATGCTCGCCCAGCGGATCTACAACAATTCCCTCTGGGCAAACCCCGTGGTCGTCAAGCTCACCGCCATGGAACCGGTCGGCCCCTGAAGTTAAGCACAAACCCATTGAGGGATACCGCATCGTGGCAGTAGACGGGGTCAGTCCTAGATAGACGGTGTCAGTCCTAGATTCTTTGAAATAAGTCTAAAATCTAGGACTGACCCCTTTTACGCACGACGAGAGCGAAGTCGTTTCGGACAGGATGCGTTACGGGCACACGGTAAACGGCACCGGTGGCACCGGCGAGGGCCCGGCCAGGTTTACTGAACTGGGAGCCGGTGAACCACCGCTCGGGAAGGATGGAAGATGCGACCGGCCAACCGGCGCGGGTGATGAAACCTATAAGGGAAGATGGCAAACCACGGAACACACCGAACACACGGAAAATGGGCAGATTATCCAGATTGGACCACGCACCCTAAGGGTGAGAGGGATCAACGACCCAACTCTCTGAACTTCCGTGTGTTCCGAGTGTTCCGTG
>JAIFNK010000176.1 GCA_020047775.1 Akkermansia sp.
ACGGTGGGTTGGTCGATCTGGAGATTGGTGTTCTCCGCAACTTCGATCCAATCCCTGACACGGAATTTCGCCCCGACCGGCTGGACGCGGAGGCCGCCGGCATAAATAAGCGTGCCGACTTGTTCGATCGGGTTGGATCCGACGAGGGTGTGGGTGCCGTTGGTGAGCAGGGTGAGTGTCGCGGTGTCCGGGATGCGCCCGGCACCGGCATCGGTGCCGCCGGGATTTTCGACGGACGCGGGGAAGGCTCCGCCGCCGATTTTCAGATCGCCGGGGATGCCGCCGGTGGCACCGGTGATTTCGAGAATGCCATGGGTGACCTCGGTGGGGCGGTCGTAGTTGCGTGTGCCGGGGATGAACCGCGTTTTTCCGCCGCCTTCCACAAACACGCCGATGGAGGCCGCACCGCTGTCCTTGAGAATCCCCGCGATGTCGAGGGTGCCGATGAAGGTGCCGCTGGGATCGACGCGCCGCAACGTGAGCTGGGTGCTATCGACGACGGTTAGACTTCCGGCGACGACCAGCGAGCCGGGGCCTTGCAGTTCGACGAGCGTGGCGAAGTCGGACTCGTTGAGCAGGCGGACGGGAAGACTGAGCGTGGAGGAGCCGGTGATGTTGGCTTTCAGGTCGCCGCTGAGTTGCAGGCCGTTGCCGCCGAGGGTGTAGCCGCCTTCGATCTGGAGGGTGCGGAAGGTGGTGTTGACCGGGAAATCATTGGTATTGGTGGTGCGGGCGGCACCGGCGGCGAAGCGCAGCGCTTCGTCGGGCTGCGGGGCGACGTCGTCCACCCAGTTGGCGGCGTTGGTCCAGTTATTATCTCCGCCACCGCCGTCCCAGACGCGGAATCCGCCGGAGGGGGAACTGGTGACGGTGGCGGAAAAGTCGTTGCCATCGCCGCCCTGATAGGTGAAAGCGACGGTGATGCCGGGGGCGAGGGTTTGGGTGCTGCCTTCGCTGATGCCGGCGAAAGTGCCGGGGAACGCGATGGAATCGAAGTTATGCTTTAGCAGGACAAACTCCTGGCCGACGAGCGGGAGGTAGCCGGGATCGAGGACGAGCGAGATAGCGGCGTCACCGGGGGCGATGGAGCCGACGGAGAACTGGTCGTAGCTGCTGCCTGCGGTCGCGCCATTGATTTCATAAACCAGCGTGGTGGCGGAGTTGAGTTGCGCGCTTTGGGAGCTGAGCAGTCCCAGGCTGGTGCCGGGGGAAATCTGACCGCCGGCGGCGAGAACTTCGATCTGGCGGAACAGGCCGCTGCCGCTGATTTTTCCGCCGTCGAGCCGCACTTGGGCTTTGAATGGCGAGAACTCGGGGACGCCGCCGTTGTGGCGGAGCTCGGGGCCTGCGACGTTGAGGATGTCGGTGCCGAGCAGGGTATCCACCTGAAGCAAGCCACTGCCGGTGACGAGGAAGTTTTGGTTGGCAAGGATGGGGTTTCCAAATTCGCCGGCGACGATCTGGCTGCCGGCGGCGAGGTCCAGGGTGTGGGTGCCGGCTGCATCGGGAACGGTGAACTGGGTCGCCGCGAGGGTAGCTCCGACGGCGAGGCTGACGTTACCGGAAAGGATCACGTTTGGCACCGTGAGTGTGGCCGCTGACTGCGTGTAGTCCTGGCAGGTGATCGCGGATGAAATGGCGCAGGTGCCGGAGCTGAAGGTGAAGTCCTGGCAGGCAAGGGTGGCGGCGGTGAACGAATCGGTCCCGTCGAGTGTGAGGTTTCCGGTGAACGTGAGATTTTGACCGACGATGCTGCCGTTGTTGAGCTGGAGGTTCTGGATGGTTTGGTTGGTGGCTCCGGAGAAGGTGAGAGTGCCCAGGGAATTGACGATGATGGGACTGGTGAGCGGCGCGGCGGCCGCGATCACGGTGGCGGTGGCGATGGAGGCGCCGGTGCCGAGTGTCAGGCCGTTGGCGGTCACGACATCGGCACGCCCGGATAGATTTCCAAACTCCACCAGGCTGCCGCCGCCGTAGGTGTGGCCGATGAATCCGTCGAGGTTCACCCCGACATTCGCTTCCACCCGGAGTTTGGCGGGACCGCTGAGCAGGCCGCCAGTGGAAAAGAGGATGAAGCGCTGGGTGGTGCCGCCATCGCCGCGGAATCGCAGGTTCGCCGTGGTGGTGATGAGCGGATTCAGGAAACGGAGGGTTCGCTGATTGGTGTTCGTGATTTCCGCATCGGCGAGCAGAGTGACGGGCAGGCTGACTTCCACGAAGCGGGCGGTCGAGTCGGCGACGTTGCAGGTGATGTTTCCGGTGAGTTGGATGGCATTTCCGGAAATGGACCGGGCGACGCTGCTAGAGCCGGTGCCGCTGAACGTGAGCGCGTGGAAACCCATGCCCGCGGGGAAATTGTTAGCGCTGGCGACGTGCACCGCGGATGGGAATTCCAACGAATCGCCGGGAGCGGGAACGACATCGCCCGCCCAGTTGGCGGCGGTGCGCCAGCTCGTGTCGCCACCGCCGCCGCCATCCCAGACGCGGGTGGTGCCGCTGGCGGCGGGAGTGCTGGCGGTCAGCACCACGTCATTGCCGGTGCCGCCGGTATAACTGATGGTGAAGCGGTTGAAGCTGGTGAGCAAGGTCGCGCCCTGGGCCAGGCCGGCGAAGGTGCCGCTGACGGCGTCGGTGTTGTCGTTTTTGACCAGGGTGATGGCCGTGCCGGACGGCAACGCCACGCTGTCGCGGATGACCAGCGCCGCGCTGGCGAGGGTGACGCCGCCCGCGCCGGGGTCGATGGAAGAAGCGGCGATATCGAGCTGGTCGTGACCGCTGCCGGCGGTGGCTCCGTTGAGGTCGAATTCGAGGGTGGTGGCGCTGTTAGCAGTCAACCGCGAGGCTTCGAAGATTCCGGTGCCGGTCCCGGTGCCGGGGGAAATGCCACCACCGGCGACGGCGGTGACGCGGACCGCGCGGCCACTGCCGGTGAGCGTGCCGCCATTGAGGGAGATTCCCAGGGTGAGGGTTTCGCTGTTGTTATCGAGCTGGAGCGTGCCCTGTTCGAGATTGAAGGTGGTGACGGCGGCGTTTCCGGAGACGACCAGGGTGCCGGTGCCGGTTTTCCGCTGGGTGGTCCCGCTGCTGGCGGGCGAGATGGTGAGAGCCCCGCCGAGGGTGAGCGTCTTGCCGCTGGCCACGGTCCAGTCGCGGACAGACCCGTTCATTTGGACGGGCGAGGCGATGGATGTCGTCTGGTTGGCGGTGATGTTTCCACCGATGGCGAGGACGCTGGCCCCGCTGTTGACCGCGCCGCCATCGAGCACCAGGCCGCCGATGGTTTCGAGGGCGGCCGGGGCGAAGGTGGCGTTCGGAGTGACGGTGACCACGGCGGTGTCGGCGATTTTTTCGGCGACGGTGGTGGTCAGGCTGGCGACGCTGGATGCATTGCCGATGGTGACGTTTCCAGGAATCGCGGTGCCCGATGATTTGGTGAGGCGCAGCTCGCCGCTGTTGATGGTGGTGGCACCGGCGTAGCTGTTGGCGACGGAGCCGGAGAAGACCGCGGGACCGTTGCCGTTTTTGATGAAGCCGCCGGCACCGGAGATGGCCCCGTTGAAACCAAGCGTGCCGCTGTTGGCGTTGTTCGCGGTGAGGGTGAAGCCGCCGTTTGCCAGATCGGTGACGGTGAGGCTGCCAGCGCCGGTGAGCGCGAAGGTTTGCGCCGCGCCGAGGACGAGATCCGAGGTGATGGTGTTGGTGCCGCTGGCGTGGCTGGCGGCGATGCCATTGCTGAGAGTGAGTTCGAGCCCGGGGGCGATGGTGTAGCCGCCGCCGGTGAAGGACAGGGCGAAGGCGTTGCCGCTGACGCTCACGACAGAGCGCTTGTCCGAAGGTGCCAGCACGCCGAAAATGACGGTATTGTTGGCGACAGGCGTGGCGTCTCCGCTCCAGTTCGCTTGTGTCGCCCAAGAAGTGTTCACGCCGCCGCCGTCCCACTCGCGGGTGCCGCTGCTGGTGGAGAGCACGGTCGTGGCGGTGAAGTCATTGCCGGTGCCGCCGGCATAGTTGTAGCGGAAAACGTTCATCCCGATCGTTTCGAGCGTGTTTTCGGAAATGGTCGAGCCGCCGGATGTGCGGAAGCCGGTGGTCATGGCTCCGGCGCTGGATTTATCGATCAGGATGAAACTGCTGCCGATCGGAAAGCCCCCCAGCGGGTCCAAATTGATCCGGGCACCATTCGGCGTCACACTGCCGCCGACGCGGATCTGGTCGTAACCGGTCGCGACGGTGGTCGAGTTCAGCTCGAAGAAGGCATCGTCCCCGGTGCCCGCCTGGAATTCCAGATTGCCGGTGATGGTGAGGCGTCCGACGTTCCCGCCGGGTTTCACATCGCCATCGACGAAGAGCGTGCCGCCGATGGTGCCGCTGCCGCTCAGGGTGCCGGAGGAACCCACCGAAACACTTCCCGGCATGCTGCCATTCACCATCAGATCGCTGGTGCTGCTGACGGTGGTGAGGCCGGTGAAGAGTTGGTTTCCATCGAAGCGGACGCGGCTGTTGCCGATGGTGGTGACGCCGCCGCTGCCGCTGATGGTGCCATCGACATCGATGATGGCGGTGGTGGTGCTCAGGGTGAGGAGATTCGCGCCGAGGTCCACGGTGCCGCCGACTAACAGTGTTCCGGAAGTGAATGGAAAGCTGGAGGTGAACCCGGTGCTGGAGAAGGTGGCCGGCTCGTTGAGCGTGATCGGGCAGTTCAGGGTGGTGGTGCCGGAGGTATGGGTGGCCTCAATGAGCGGCGTGCCGACGCCAAACAGAGCGAAGCTGTTGGTTCCATTCACCGTGTAGCCGGAACCGGAGAAGGTGAGCCGGGTATAAACGGTTCCCGCCGCCCGGTTGTTGGACATCGTTTTGTTCAACCCGAAGGAGGGGAAGATCACCTGCTCGGTGGTGGTGGGCACCCGGTTCAAATCCCAGTTGCTGATAGCGCCCCAGCTTGCGCTGGTGCCGCCTTCCCAGGTGATCTGCGCTTGGAGCGAGGCGGCGCTGGCTAGCAGGACGAGCGTGACGGGGAGGCGTGGGTTATTCATGGGAAATGGCGGTGGGGCACGAAACGAAAGGTCGGATGCTAGGAGAATTCGCGTTTCCCGCATCGTCCGAATGGACTATTTCGCGCTGCAATGATGGGCGAGTTCGGAAGATTCGTTGTTTCTGTTTTCCCGCTATGCTTGGCTGCTGCATGGCACACCCCCAGCGCGCGACCCGCGGTCAAAGTCCACGGAGCGCGCCCGGCCATGCCGGCGATTTACTCGATCTTCACCAGGCACTGGACATGGAAGCCCTCTGGCGTGCGGTGGTGCGTGTGGTTTCCGACATCCTGCCGGGCTGTGAGATCATCGCGGCACTTCCGCTGGAGGGGCTGATTCCGGTGACGTTCCGGACCACCCTCAAGATCGATGATCCGGCGACGTATTGGCAACGGGTGAACGCAGCGGAACCGCCGATGGCCAAGGTGATCGCCGAATCCCCCGGACTCGAAGTATCCTACCTCGATGATGACATGACCGCGGAAGTATTGGAGGCGAGCCGCTTCTATCATGAGATCATGGTGCCCGCCGACATCCGCCACATGTCAGCACTGCTTTTCTGGGAGAATGAACATTTTTTCTCCCACATCGGCCTGGCCCGGTCTGCCGCGTTGGGTCCGTTTACGGCTGCGGAGCGCGAAGGGATCCGGGAAATCCATCCTCACTTCGCGGCGGCGCTGCTCCGGGTAAAATCCATCGACCGGCTGAAATTCATCGCCAGCCTGTTGGCTGAATCCCTGGAGCATCCGTCGGACGGGCTGATCCTGATGGATTTCCAGCAAAGCGTGATATTCCATAACGGCGCGGCGGAACGGGCGTGCCGCTTGTGGCGGAGTGGCCCGGAGGCGGCGGCGAGAAACCGGCGGCGCGGGGATGTTTTCCGGTTGCCGGATGACATGCAGTCGGCGGTGGCGGGATTGATCCAGCGGTGTCTCGAAGCCGGCCAGCAGGCGGCGGGGGATGGTCCGCCCGTCGCTCAAATGCCACACCCCGCGCTGCCCGGGCTGGCCGCGCGCATGGAGGTGGTTTCCCCGCGAAGCCATGCCGCGGCCTCGTATGTGCGGATCGAGATGAGCCGCGTGACGGCGGGCCAGCAAGCGGTGCCGGTCTTCAAGCTGAGCGAGGCCGAGCACCGGGTGGCATTGTTAGTCGCCACGGGCATGCGCAACGAGGAGGTCGCCGCGCAGCTGTCCCTGAGCGTGAACACCGTGCGCGCGCACCTGCGGCAGGTTTTCGAGAAACTGGACGTGAGCCACCGCGGCCAGCTCGCGGCGAAACTGTCAGTCGCGAGGAACTAACCATTCCCCGCCGACAGGGCCCGGCTTAAATCGTTGGGATGACGATAGCCGAGATGATAGGCGACGGCTTTCACCTGCCAGCCTTCCCCACGGATGAGCCGGCGCGCTTCCCCCGTCTTCACCTTCCGGAAATACGCACCCGGCGACAGCCCGGGCCGGGCCCGGAAAAAGCGGTGCAGCGTGCTGGGCGACATCCGTAGATAGTCGCAGAGCGCGGGCACTGGCGCGTGGATCGCCAGATTTCCCGCCATTTATGCCTGTGCCAGTTTCCAGCGCATCTCGTCCTCGGCGGGTGCCGGTTGGTTGCTGCGGAGGATTTCGACCTCCAGCAAATCCCGCAGCGCTCCGAGAGTGCGGGGCAATTGCCTGTCGGCCAAGACCACTTCATTCCGGCATTGGAAGTGCAATCCTGCCACTCCCTCGCAGATCAGGCCCACATGTTAAAGTCCATCCAGTTTTTTTCCGTTTTCACCCGCGCCCCCCGCGTGTAGGAATCCGGGACCGCAATTCACGATGAGAACAGCCATCACCCTTTCCCAAGTCCCGGAAGCTCTCGCGGGACCGTTCGTCTTGCGGACGCCGCTGCCGGAAGCCTTCGCCACCGCCGCCGTGATCGGCTTCGATGCGGTGGAGCTTTTTCTGCCCGGCCCGGATTTCATCGCCGTGGACGAGGTGAAATCGCTGACCGCCACGCATGGACTCTCGATCGCCGCCGTCGGAACCGGGGCCGGAATGCTGCGGCACGGGCTGTCCATCACCGATGCGGACGAAGACATGCGCGATGCGGCTCTCGATTTCGTGCTCTCGATGATCGACTTCGGCGGCCAACTCGCAGCCCCGGCGATCCTCGGCTCGATGCAAGGACGAGGCTCGCGCGATTTGCTCGCCGCGGGCCTGCGCCTCTGTGGCGAACGCGCCGCATCCCACGGCGTCCCGTTCATTTACGAACCCCTCAACCGCTACGAAACCAACCTCTTCAACCGGCTGGGCGACGCCGCGAAATTCATCGAACTCCATGATCTGAAAAACGTCGTCCTGCTCGCCGACCTGTTCCACATGAACATCGAGGAGCGCGACCTCGCGGAAGCGATCCGCGAGGCGGGCCGCCACATCGGCCACGTGCATTTCGCCGATTCCAACCGCCAGGCGATGGGCTTCGGCCACACCGACGCGAAACCGGTGATTGCAGCCCTGCGGGAAATCCAATATTCAGGTTGCCTGTCCGCTGAAATCTTCCCGCTGCCCGACCCCGAAACCGCCGCCCGCCAGACGATTTCCTCCATCCGCTCACTCCTCTAACATGAAAACACGTCCACTCGGTAAAACCGGCATCGACCTGCCCGTCCTCTCGTTCGGAGCCTCCTCGCTCGGCGCGGAATTCCGCTCGATCACGCTCGAAGAAGCGATGCTCTCCACGAAAACCGCCATCGACCTCGGCATGAACTTCATCGACACCTCGCCCTTCTACGGCCGCGGAATGTCGGAGATCATGCTTGGCCTCGGGCTTAAGGGAATTCCACGCGACAGCTACTTGCTAGGCTCCAAGCTCGGCCGCTATTCGGACATCCACTTCGATTTCTCGGCCAAGCGCGTCGAGGAATCCTTACACGTTACGCTGCAGCGCCTCGGCACCGATCATCTCGACGTTTTGCTGCTGCATGATGTGGAATTCGTGCCGCTCCAACAAATCTGGGAGGAAACCATTCCCGCCGTGCTCAAGCTCAAGGAGCAGGGAAAAGTCCGTGCCATCGGGTTTTCCTGCTACCCGCTCAAGACCTTCAACACCGTGCTCGACCACGTGGAAGACGACATCGACTGCGTGCTGTGCTACAACCGCTACACGCTGCAAAACACCTCGTTCGTCGATGATCTCCTGCCGCGCCTCGAAGCGAAAAACATCGGTGCGATGAATGCCGGCCCGTTCTCCGCCCGCCTCCTCACCAATGCTCCCCTGCCCGACTGGCTGAAGGAGCCGGAGGAAGTCAAAGCCGCCGCCCGCGCCGCCGCGAAGCTCTGCGCCGACCGCGGCGTGGACATCGCCCAGATCGCGCTCCAGTTTTCCTGCGAACACCCCGGCCTCGCCACCACCATCGCCGGCTCAGCGAACCCCGCTAACATCCGCAAGTGGGCGGAGTGGCTGGAGCAACCCATCGACCGCGCGCTGCTCGCCGACGTGCTCGCCATTTTCGCCCCGGTCAAAAACCAGGGCCACCTCGAAGGCCTTCCCGAAAACAACTGATGCAAGCCATTCAATTCACCTCACCCAAGGAAATCAACATCGTCGATCTGCCGGAACCGGCCGCACCCGCCCCCGGCGAAGCGCTCGTCCGCACCCACCGCATGGGTATCTGCGGCACCGACCTTTCCTGTTATCTCGGGAAATTCCCGTTCTTCGCCTATCCGCGCACTCCCGGCCATGAGTTAGGACTGGAAGTCGTCGCTGTGGCGGCTGACGTGACGAACGTGAAGCCCGGCGACAAGTGCTCGTTAGAGCCTTATGTCAACGACCCGGCTTCCCAAACATCGCGGAAGGGAAACTCCAACTGCTGCCCCGGCGTACAAGTCATCGGCGTCCATAACAACGGCGGCCTGCGCAAAGGCGTTTTCGCCGTGCCCGCCAGCAAGCTGCATCCGGGCAATGATCTTTCCTACGACCAGCTCGCGCTCGTCGAGACGCTCGCCATCGGCTACCACGCCGTGCAGCGCGGCAACCCGCAGCCCGGCGAGACCGTGCTCGTCATCGGCGCGGGTCCCATCGGACTCGCGTCTCTGGAATTCCTCAAGCTCATGGATGTGAAAACCGTCGTCATGGACATGGTCCAGAGCCGTCTGGATTTCTGTCAGAAGAACCTCGGCATCCAGCACGCCATCAAGTTCCAGCCGGACGATTCCCATCTCGCCGAGCTTGAGAAAATCACCGGCGGACAGCTCGCGGATGTCGTCATCGACGCCACCGGCAGCCCGAAGTCGATGTCCACCTGTTTCAACTACGCCGCCTTCACCGGGCGCGTCGTGTATGTGGGGATCACCACTTCCGATCTAACGTTCCAGCACGCTCCGGTTTTCCATCGGCGGGAAATCACGCTGCTGGCCTCGCGCAACGCGCTGCCCGAGGATTTCGAAAAAATCATCCAGT
>JAIFNK010000169.1 GCA_020047775.1 Akkermansia sp.
CAGCCCGGCCGGCAGGCCAGAGGCCGCGTAACTGACGGGCGAATGGGTTGCCGTGATCTGATAGTTGAAGGGCGCGTTCATTACGCCGGCCGCTGCCAGACTACTCGTGATGACCGGTGGAGTGGGCAGTCGCGGGCCGATGGTAATGCCGAGGGTGGCATTGCCGGTGCCGAGGATGTTGGACGCCCCTAAATTCACGGAAAAGGAACCCGTCGTCGCCGGAGTGCCCTGGATGAGTCCGCTGGTACTCAACACAAGGCCGGGTGGCAACGGGGAGGCGCTGAAGGTCTGCGGGTTGTCAGAAGCAGTTATCTGATAGTTGAACGGCGAGCCCACATTCCCGGTGGCGGCCAGCGGGCTGTTGATCGCCGGTGCCGAGGTGGGCGGGGCGGTGTTGGTTCCGTAAAGAATCATGCTTGCTTCCGTGAGGGTTCCCGCGGTGCCGGCGACGAGGTCCGTGATACTCAAAGTCCAGTTTCCAGCGGCGTTTTCACCCCAATGGCGCACCGAGGAGAAGGTCCAGTCGAGGTCCAGGTTGGTGTCGCCGGCGTGACTGACGAACACCCGGCTCGGGGTGCCAGATGGGGATGTCAGGGTCACGCCCAGGTCGCCACGGCGGCCGTGGGTGGCGGCGATATGCAAAGTGACATGCTCCACCCTCATCAACACCGTGCCGGGCACGCTGAAAGTGCGCGTCACTCCAGTTGGGGAATTGTCCGGGATCGGAACCGCAAGGCCAGTCTGTGCGATCTGGTGCGTCGATTGCGGGCCGAGGTTCGTCCAACCGGCTGCCAGATTCACTGCTGCTTGGGCGTTGATCAATCCGCCGCCGTATTGGTGATTCACGGCGTATCCAGCGCCATTGTTCATCCAATCGCTATTCGAGGGATCCACTTTGGTGGCGCTGCGCAGCAGGATTTCCTTCACGTCCCGCCAGCCGAGATTGGGATTGCGCTCCAGCAGCAAGGCCACGACCCCAGCCGCCAGCGGCGTGGCGGAGGAAGTGCCGCCAAAGCTATAGGTGTAGCCGCCGTTCGTGGTGGTGGTCGTGATCCCGCGATGGCTACCCACGCTGTCGTTTGAAGGCGCACAAACCACCACATTGGCCCCGGGCTCCGAGTAGTTGCTGCGGGATCCGGTGTCGTTCACGGCGGCGATGGCGATGGCGTGAATCGAG
The DNA here is from genome assembly GCA_020047775.1 of Akkermansia sp. Classification (GTDB taxonomy): domain Bacteria; phylum Verrucomicrobiota; class Verrucomicrobiia; order Verrucomicrobiales; family Akkermansiaceae; genus Luteolibacter. The sequence goes on from JAIFNK010000169.1 coordinate 1,178, forward strand.
TTGGCATAGCCGTCGTAATTCGAATTGTCCTGCACATCTCCGCCGTTGCCTGCGGCCCACAGCCAGATGGAACCCTTGCCGCCGCGCCCGGATGTCACACCATTGGCCAGTGCCTGCTTCACCAGCGGTCCGGCATCACGCAAATCCCGCCCGTCATCACTCGGTCCCCACGAGTTGCTATAGAGCTGGATGATGTTGTTCCTCCAGCTGAGAGCCTCGGCTTCGTCCGCGTCTGTGATGCTTCCGGCGATGAGTCGAAGGCCCACAAGCATGGCATTGGGCGCGGCTCCGGAGGTCCCCGCACCATTGTTTCCCTGGGCTCCGGCCACACCCGCACAGGCGGTGCCATGGGTGTCGGAGGCCGCATTGCCAGTCGGGTCGTCTGCTGTGGCATCGTTCCAATCGTGGTCGTTCGCGGTATCCACATTTGGCGCAAGGTCCGGGTGCGCCACTTCAAGTCCGTCATCCACGATGCCGATGCGGATTCCCGATCCGGTGTAGGAGTCCCACACGGCAGTGACGTTCGCGTCGATGCCTGCCGTGCCGGGTGATTGGCCGGTATTGCGGAGATGCCACTGATAGCCGGCGTTCGCGGCGTTGTAACTGAAGAGGGGGTCGTTCGGGATCAACCGCTTGCTTTGCAGTCTGGCCAGCAGGGGCTCCACGGAATCGATCCCCCGCAGTGCCCGCAGGGTCTCGGCGGCGGTCAATGCGTCGCCCGGCCCTTTGACGGTAAAGATCACATGTCCCGGCGCATAGGCGGGTTTCTCAATCGCCAACGCCTCGATCCGGACTGCTGCCGCAGTGGCATCAAACCCGGCTTGAGCCTTCACCAATACCTTGCGAGTCAGCACCCGTCGGCAACTTTCGTCATGGGGGTGGCCTGCCTCATAAAGCACGATGTCCTGCTTCACCCCCGTGGCTGTTTCGCGATCACGCGCCTTCTTCCGCAGATCGCCCAGCTTGTGGTGGGCTGCCGCACCCGCCATCCGGACGGCGCGCTCCCGGCCATCGGGTGATTTCTCGGCGAGTTCATCCCATGCCAGCTCAAACCGGCGCTCTCTGCCTGAATCCTCAATTTTGAACATCGCGGACTCGTCTGCCTTGGGCACCGCCTGCCCCCGGGCCAGGCCGGAAGTCCCCATGATGACCCCTACTCCCAACGTCAGAAGAAGAAAAATTTGCCGCATCATTGCTTCCGATGTACTCAGGAACAGCTCGAACAATCAATCAAAAAAAGATCCAGCCTCCACCTCCATGAAACCTCCATGCATGGGATTTTTGAGTGGGGATCTTGAATTTCCACTGCGAATCTCCTCTCGCAAATGCGCGCCAACCGCTGGACACCGGACAAGGGGCGAAACGCTTTCATGGCGGGAGTTTAATACTCCAAGGGTAACATTCGCCAATGGAAATATGTTTGGTCAGGCCGGGCGGTTGTTTCAGTAATCGATGTGAGATTTGACATATCCCAGTCAGCGATCCCGCCCGCCGGCCCTTGCAACAGCTCTCATTCCATCAACCTGAATCACCCCCCCCCAAGCCCCAAAGATCCAAGATGAAACCTCAATCCGCACTCCGCTCCTTCCTCGCAATCGCCGGCAGCTCGCTGCTCGCCGCCTCATCCGCCTCCGGCACCACTGAAACCTATTATTGGGACAGTAACGACGGCACCGACGGCTTCGGCAGCACCGCCGGCATTTGGTCTGCGACAACCGTCGCCACTACCACTTCCGGCTGGAGCACGGATTCGACCGGTAACACGGCGATCAACGGCAACAGCGTCACCACCGACGCGGAAGACACCGTATATTTTGGCACGGTTGCGAAAAACTACACAGGCAACATCACATTCAGCGGCCCGTTGAGTGTGAGATACATCTATACTTGTCCAACTCATGGATCTTACTCAGCCGCCGCAAGCCCTATCATCACCTTCGCGGACGAGGGTATCTTCGAAACCGCCAAAGACGGCACTACTGGCATGCCTGCCGTTACCATTAATGGCGCAGCCACCAGCCTGACATGGAGAAGCACCAGGACCCTGCAGCTCTTCAACATCATAAGCAGCGTCCCGAACACCTCCAAATACATCCTGCAAACTTCTCCGGATAGCCAGTTGTCGTATCCAGGCAGGGTCGGCGTGAACGCGGCCGCACAACTCGGTCCTGTGGGAACCAAACTGGTTTTCGACGGTGGCACGCTGCGCATCACTAATCCAGCCTCCCCCCTCCCCGTCTTCCCATACACCAGCCTGTCCCAACTGGACGCGGAACACGCCGTCACGTTCACTTCCGGCAGCAACGCCGGGTTTGATTACAATGTCCAGTTCGGCACCTTCACAGTGGATCTTCAGATGGACCTTGGCACGGGTAAGTTCTACGCGGAAGGAAGAACTAATTTTGACACCACCATCAAGCTGACGCAGCCCAACACCATGGCCGGGACCTACATCACCTCCGGCACCCTCGAGATCAGCCAGTCCGACCATCTCGGCTCCATCACATCCCCATTAACCTTTGGCACGGGCAACTCTGCGCATTCTTCAGGTGGCATGCTGCGAATCACGGGCACCGCAATCACCAGCCTGGGTGCCCGCCCCATGTTCACCACGCCCACCAAGCCCGTGGGATTTGATATTGCCGACGCGGCGAACACTTTCACGGTGGACAAACTGCTCGATCAGACCACGGGAACGTTCACCAAGCGAGGCGCAGGCACGCTGGTTCTCACCCAGAACAACACGTTCACCGGCACCACCACGGTCAGCGCCGGAACACTCGTCATCAATGGCGACCAATCCTCCGCCACGGGTAACGTCAGCGTTTCTGCAAATGCCACTCTCGGCGGCAAGGGAACCATCGGTGGAAGCACGAGCATTGCCACGGGCGGCAAGCTGGCATTCGACATCAGCACTCCGGCTGGCAGCCATGACCCGCTTGAACTGGCCGCCGCCAAGACGCTGACCTTTGGTGGCAGCTCCACCCTCACCATCACCTCCACGGGTGGCACGCCCGCCGCCGAAACCTACACGCTTGTCACCGCTCCCGGCGGCATCATCGGCGCGATCCCATCCACCGTCATCCTGCCCTTAGACTGGACAGCCGGCGCCCCATATCTTGACGGCACCAGTCTCAAGATCAACATCACCTCAGTCTCCGTCGGAGTATCCGGTTACACCTCATGGAAAAGCGCCAACGCCGGTGATCAGGATCCTCATCTCGACTTCGACAATGACGGAGTGGAAAACGGCGTGGAATATTTCATGAACGCCGCCGCAGGTTTCACCGCCAGCCCGGCGCTTGACGGCACCAACACCATCACCTGGCCGAACGGTGGCAACATCCCGGCTTCCGCCTACGGCACCGGCGTCGGCAAGCAGTTCGTGATCCAGACGTCCTCCGATCTCACCACATGGACCGATGTGTTGCCGACCACCAACACCTCTGGCCCGGGCGGTTCCCTCACCTACACCCTGACCGGTGCGTCGCCACAATTTGTCCGCCTCAAGGTGACGCCGGAGTAATCCGCGCAGCCGATTGTTTCCGGACCTGATGGACGGCGCTTCCGTCGGGTCTGGAACAAGCGGTGGACCTTTTCCGCTCCGGCTCCGAGTGCTGGTGATCGCTCGTCCGATTGACCCCGGCAGCCCTCGTTTTTTCTGACACCCGGAATCCCCGCCCGCGTGATCATTCAAGATCCCAGGCAAAATGTATGCGCATTGATCACAGGAACTACCGACAAGAGCATGAGCGGAATCAGGCAACGCAGGTTGACAGAGACGGGTGCAAGACGGAACGGATCACGGTTGCAAGTGCGGCGGCATCGGGCGCGGCGATGACGTGCAACATTTCATGCGGCGGCAGGCCACAGGCCTCGGTGGCGATCACCGGAACACCGCTGGCAAGCGCGAGCAGCGCCAGACGGGGTTGGTGTTCGATCCACGCGGGGAGAACCAAGGCCGATGCTGAAGCGAGGTCACTCATCTTGCCGCGGCGGCAATTCAGCCCCACAAAGGGATCGGAGCATCCTTCATCGGCGGCTCCGAGGAAGCGCAGTTCCGCGTCGATGCCGGACTTCAGCGCGGCGGCCAGTTCGAATGCGCCTTTGCGGCCAAGCCTGGAAGCGGGGAAAAGCAACGATGGTTTTCCCGCAACGGCGAAGCGGGGCATCGGGGCTGGCATTTCCCATGGGATCAACCAGGCGCGCGGGCCGAAATGGGCCGCCAGCGCCAGGTGCGGCGTGATCAGCCGTCCCGCGGCGGCGAGCACCTCCCGCTCGGCCCGCAGCAAATCCTCATCGGCGCGGAAGTCGCCCAGCGTGGTGGATTGCGGATGGGCTGCCTTCGCCTGGTCGAGTCGACGCTGCAGCTCCGCCATCGGCCAGCGTTCTATCAAAACATCAAAACTGCGCCCGCCGAGCACGCCGAGCCGCCAAAGGTGTGGCAGGAGGTTCTGGGAGACCACCACATGACGGCATTGAGGATCGAGCATCCTCGCGTAAGTCCGCGCGATCTCCGCCTCGCCACGGATCAGCACCTTTTGCCTGCGGGCTCCCTGGGCGGGCAACCGGCGCTGGTTCCACGAACGCCGCAGTGCGGCCAGCGTCGCGTGACGCACCGCAATGCCAACCGGCGCGGACCACTGATAGTTCGGCTTGCGCCACTTGCCGCCGTCCATCGGCGTGAACCACCGGTCGCCGGGGCGCGAGTGTTCGGCGCACCAGCGGTCGAACTCGGGCCATCGCGAGTCTAGCAAAAACGCGGAATGCCCCAGCGCGGGGGCGTTTTCCTTTACTGCGGACGGGTGGCGGAAACAGCCGGTCATGCCGCAGGTCAGGCAATCACCGGACGGCAGCGCACGTGGCTTGGAAAACCCCAAGGGTACCGGTGTCTCCTGCTGCGGCGAACCCGACATCGCCCGGATACGAACCACCAGTTCGGTCGCGGTGAGCTCGGTTTCGACGCGCCATGGCAGGCGGCTGCGGAAACGCAGATCGACATAGTTCCAGAAAACCGTGGCATCCAGATCCTGCTCGGCCTGGGAACCCGGAACCACGCGCGAGTGGCCGTGGCGCTCGATGATTTCAAGCCCCGCGTCGAGCGCCGCCTGATAGAGCAGGCCGCTGAGTTGGCAAAGTCCGCCACCGATGGCAGGAACGATGCAGCCCTCGCGCAGTTCGCGACCGGAATGAAAACCTTTGTGCCGGGTGGTCCGTCCCAGTTGGCGCCAAAAACTCATCACCCCGCCCGGAGGGATTTCCAAACCGTAAAATGCCCGGGCGGCGATGCGCAGGTTCTCCACCTTGCCAGCCGTTAGAGGAAACTCCTCCGGGCTCACTTCCCGCCACAAGGGCGCCCGTTTTTCGGCGACCACCGGGGCATCCATCAGCGCCCGTGCCTTGTCGTAGGCCGGGGGACGCCTGCCGAATTCCGCGAAGCCGCGCCGCAGTTGGAACAGGCGGGTTTTCAGATGAAACGCGAGAGCCTGCCAGCGGTTAGGTGAATCCCGCCCGGATGCGTGTGGGTCTGACATGATTCGATGCAGTCTAAGGTGCCATGCGTGGAATGGACATCCGGGAATTGTGAAAAACTGGTGAATGCTGTCTTGCGTCTCAGTTGTCCGATTCGATCTCTTCGACCGAAAACAGCACCCGGAAGCCGATTTGATCCGCCGCGGCCGCGATTTGTTTGAGGCGTGATGCGAAAACGTCATCCGACGGCTTCGAACCCATTGGCAACTCCACATCCAGACCGCGTGAACAGTTATAGACGCTCCCGCCTTCGCTAACAGTTACGAGAAGTTTCCCTCGTTCGTCGCGCTTCGCACCTTCGGGCGGCACGGCAAGCGCTTTGAGCAGCGTGGGGAACGGAACCAGCATTCCGCCGAGGTGAAACTCCCCGCGTTCATTTATGCGGAGCATGGTGACTCTACGGTCCCTGAAAAGCTCGTGACGGACGGATTCCATATTCACGCTCGAATCCCCCCGGTGCAACACCGCGATACGGTCGCGCGACAGCGCGATGACATATTGACTTCCATCACCCACGCAGCAGGTGCAGTCATTCCATGTCACGGGAAGGATATGGGTGAACCGCTTCGGACACTGGGGCGACTTCACCCGGATTTCCCGCCACTGTTCCGGCGTGAGGGTGAAAGTGCCGAGCGTCTGGGTTTCCTCGATCTGCTCCGCCGTGAGCGGGACGACCGTATGGGCGACGGTAACTTCACCGGTTTTGCGATCCACCGGAATGCCATCGGCGAGAACGAGCGAGGCACTGGCGAACAACGAGGTGATGAGGAGTGTGATGGTTTTCATGGGTTCAATTGACCTTATACTCGGCACGGACGATGGTGATGATGTCTTTCTCGTAGGACGAGGTGTCGTTGTTGCCCTCGTTGGAAGTTTCCGTCGAGTTAGACGGGTTGATGTTGATGATACCCATGGACGAATACACGAGCGGTCCGATGTCGGTATTGCCAGCCGAGCGCAGGATGTTTTCCGCACGGCTGCGGGCATCCTTGGCGGCCTCTGCCAGCATCTCCAGCTTGAGTTCGCCGAGGCGGGTATAGTAATAATTTGGCGGATTGGAGGTCACGAAGACGCCCTGTTCCAGCAGCGAGGTGATCTCGCGCGAGGCCTTCTCAATCTGAGGCACGTTAGAAGAACTCACGGAAACCACCTGCAAGGCGCGAAAGCCGGCGGACTTGCGGGTTTCCGTCCGCAGGGGCACATTGGTGCCGGGAAGCACCTTGTCCTCACGCACCATCTCGAACTCCTCGGTGATGCTGGCGGACTGGGTCTTGATGTCGTCCGGCTTGATGCCCTGGGCTTTCAAGAATTCAACCACTTTATCGGTTCCACCCTTGAGCGAAACATAGGCGGCGGTGCGGTCGTTTCCCTTGCCTTCGATGGTCGCCGACCACTGGATGAGGTCGGAGACGATTCGCTTCTTGGCGGAGCCGGTGATGCGGATGTTGTTTTTATCCGGTTGTTTCCGGACATCCCGCCAGGTGGTGGCGGCGATGTAGGTGGAGCCTACAAGGCCCAGCGCGAGGGCAAAGGCGGCAAGCGGAGGCAGGCTGATGCTGCGGACGGGACGTTGCGAAGATTGATCGGTGCTCATGGTCGGTTCGATGTCGGGGTTGTGGATGACGGATGAGATTTGTCACCCGTCAGCCAGCAGATGCGGAATTCCTCCGTGAAAAGGATCAGGAAAATTTTGATCCACGAAATTCTGCAGCGGGGACCATGCGGTGAGCGGCGCATGGGCTTGCCTCAGTCGTCCGGCTTTTTATCCTTCTCCGGAAACAGTCCGTGCTGGAGTCCGATCTGGTCCGCAGCGGCCGCGATTTGCCTAAGGCGGTATTGGAAGACGGCATCTGTCGGTTTTGCACCTGCGGGTAAGGTCACTTTGAGCCAGCGTGGCAGGGTTTTCCCGAGGGAATCATCGTCGGGCGGTGTGGCGAAGGCTTTGAGCAGCGTGGGGAACGGGATCAGTTTTCCGTCGAGGTAGAACTGGCCGCGTTCGTTCGCGGTCAGGGCGGTGATGCTGTGCTCGAAGAGCCCGGCGCGCACCAATTCGACGGCCGCACCGGTGTCGTTGGATTCTATCACCAGCTTCTCCAGTTGGGCCTTCGCCTGCCTCAGTCTCTCGATTTCCTCCGCGTAGCGTTCCTGATTGGCCACTTCGTTTTTCACCTTGTCCAGCAGGGTCTGGTTTTCTTTTCGGAGGGCTTCGAATTCCGCGGGAAGCTGCGCTTCGTTCGTGCTCATCCTGCGGATCTCATCGAGCATCTTCTGGTTCGATTCGAGAAGACCTGCCAGACGTTCCTTGTAATCGACGAGTGCGAGTTTCTGCCTATCCAATTCCAAGTTCTTCCTAACCAACTGCTCCTTGGCGTCGAGCGCCCGCTTCATGCCGATCGTGGTTCCCACCGCCCCCAGCACCAGTGCCAGCAACAGCGCCGCCCCTGCGAAAACCGGCCCGCGATGGCGGCGGGTGAAGCGCTGCATGAGATAGGTCATGCTTGGTGGCCGGGCCTCGACCGGCTTGTGCTGGAGAAAACGGAACAGGTCCTCCGCCATCGCCCCGGCGGACTCGTAGCGGCGGGCAGGATCTTTTTCGAGGGCTTTCAGCACGATCCAGTCGAGATCACCCCGCAGGGCGCGAGGCGAGACGCCGGATGGGCCTGGCTGCTCTTGCGCCTCCGCGAGTTTGGTGCTCGGCTTCAGTGGCGTTT
>JAIFNK010000334.1 GCA_020047775.1 Akkermansia sp.
AAGCTACACGCTTCCGTGACAAAAGCGACTCAAAAAACCAGTTGGTATAACAAAACGCGAAAAGTAATTCGCAAGTATTAAATTCTAATTTTCCCTATAGATTAGAAAATCTCCGGCGATGCCCTCTTGACAGCTGCGCGATTTTAGCCAATCTCCGCCTCCCGCCGCGTCGGTAACGTGGCTGGAACTCCATTCCCATGAAAAAGGACCTTCATCCGAAATACAATCCGGTCGTCTTCGTTGACATGACCACCGGCAAGCGCTTCATCAGCCGCTCGACCAAGACCTCCGAGAAAAAGGAAGTCATCGATGGCGTGGAACACAGCATCATCTCGATCGGCATCACGTCCGACTCCCATCCGTTCTTCACCGGACTCGCGCAGTTCGTGGACACCGAGGGACGCATCGACAAATTCCAAAAACGCTTCGGCGCCGTTCGTCGCGTCGGGAAGCCGAAACTCGACTGATCCAGTCGATTTCCCCGGATTTCATCAAAACGCCTGGCCGCCTCGTGCAGCCGGGCGTTTTTTTTAGCCGGAGCGCGGGATTTGTGATTTTGCCAGCTAAGGAGTGGCGACCTTATTGTCGCCTCTTTTCCTCAACCGCAGCGAAGAAAGGGACAATAAGATCCCTACTCCATATTCCACAACCCCTGATGCGCGGCAGTTTAACTGGAGCGCGGGATTCATCCCGCCTGAATTCGAATGGGACGCAGGAGATTCATGGGACTCATGGGGCGACTAAAAGCTCTTGTTCAATCAACATCCGCCTTGGCTCGCACACCATCCCGCGCTTTGCTCACCACGTGCTCGCGAAACGAATCATCCCCTGCCTGGACGTGACCGACGGTCGCGTGGTCAAAGGCGTCAACTTTGTCGATCTCATCGACGCCGGCGACCCGGTCGAATGCGCGATCGCCTACAATCTCCAGCAGGCGGACGAGCTTGTTTTCCTCGACATCACCGCTTCTTCTGACAACCGCAGAACCATGGTGGACGTCGTCCGCCGCACGGCGGAAAAATGTTTTATTCCGCTCACCGTGGGCGGCGGCATCCGCAGCGTGGAAAACATGCGGGAAATGCTGCTCGCCGGAGCGGACAAGGTCGGCATCAACACCTCGGCTGTCACGAATCCGGGTCTCGTCGATGAAGGCGCGAAGGCCTTCGGCAGCCAGTGCATCGTCGTCGCCATCGACGCGAAACGCGAGGGCCCCGGAAAATGGGGCGTTTACACCCACGGCGGGCGGACACCGGTCGGCCTCGATGCGGTCGAGTGGGCGAAGGAAGTCTGGCGGCGTGGTGCCGGGGAAATTCTTCTCACCAGCATGGACTCGGACGGCACCCAGGCGGGATACGACATCGAGCTCACCGCCGCGGTTTCCTCCGCAATCGGCATCCCGGTCATCGCCAGCGGCGGCGCGGGAAATCTCGATCACATGGTGGATGTGCTCAACGCGGGCAAAGCCGACGCCGTTCTGGCCGCCAGTATTTTCCACTTCGGCATGCACACCGTCGGCGAGGCCAAGCGCCATTTCGCGGAGCGGGGAGTCCCGGTGAGGCCCATCGTTGCTTGATGAGATCCCGCGTTCTGCCGCTGTGTGGGTTGTTATTGCTCGTGAGCTCCGGCTGCCGCAGGGAGCGTGTGGTCGAGCCGCCCAAGGCGGTGGCGGTGAGGGCGGATGGGGCGGTCGGGTTGCGCCTGATGAGTTTCAACGTGCGCTATGAAACGCTGGAAGATTTTGGTTCGCGCTCCTGGCGGCAGAGGATTCCGGTGGCGACCCGGATGATCCGCAGGTTGCAACCGGACTGCATCGGCGTGCAGGAAGCGTTGCACGGGCAAGTGGCTGACTTGTGGGCGTCGCTTCCGGACTACGAGTTCTCCGGCGTCGGCCGCGACGACGGCCGGCGGGTCGGTGAGTATTCCGGCATCTTCTATCGAAAAAGCCGCTTCAAGTCCGATTCCGCCGACTGCGGGACGTTCTGGCTTTCCGATACCCCCCAAGTTCCGGGATCGCGGACGTGGGGAAATGAAATCCCGCGGGTGGCCACATGGGTCCGCCTGATCGATCTTGCGACCGGACGCGGGTTTTACGTTTACAACACCCACTGGGATCACAAAAACCAGCCGTCGCGCGAGCAGGCCTCGCTGCTGATTGCCTCGCGCATCGATGCCCGCAAGCGTGCCGACGAACCGGTGGTGCTGTTGGGCGATTTCAATTCGAACGAGAGCAATCCGGGCATCATCTACCTGACGGGAAATCGCGTCAAAGTCGCCGGGGCGGACCGGGTGTGGGCGAACGGCCTGCTCGATACCTATCAGGCCCGGCACGCCGGTGAGAAAAACCGGCGGACGCTGCACTTCTGGGGTGGCAGCCGCGAGGGTGCCGTGAAGGTCGATCACATCCTGGTGAGCAGGGGGGCTCGTATCGAGGAATCCGCAATCGTTACAGAAGAGCAGCCGATGGTTTCCGACCACTTCCCGGTCACCGCCCGGATTTTGTTTCCGGCGGGGAAGTGAGCTTTGGCAGCCGGGTGTGGCAGCCGCGGGTCTTGCAAAGCCGGGATTACGGGCGAGATGCGTGTTCTCGCCCGTGTCCATGATCTGGCCCGAATGCCGGCCGGGCGGAATAAAGTCCGGCGTCTCAGGCGACGGTCACTGGGCCGGGATGTCTTTGAAATCGGCGGGGACCTTGGCGATGATGAAGGAGATCACCTCGGCGACTTGTTTAGGTGTGAGGGTTTGGTCCCATGCTTGCATTTTCGCGCCATTGTTGCCGGTGCTTTCTGGCGGTGAGCCTTTATTGATCAGCTTGAAGAGGTCCATCGGCTTGCCTCCGAATTTCCAGACGCCGTCGTTGATGGGGAGTCCGGGCAGGGGGATTTTTGCCGCGCCGACGACCATAGTGGCGCTGAGATCGGCACCGTGGCAGGCGGAGCAGTTCGTGAGGTAGGTGGCTTCTCCGGCGCTGACGATGGCGGGATCGGTGGCCCACTTGTGGACGAGCGTGGAGTTGTCTAGGGTGGCGAGGGTTTTTTCGAGTTCGGCGTCTTTCTTCTGCTGCACGGCGATGATCTCCTCGTGGACGAGTTGATGGGCGGTCTTGAAGGTATCCGAGTAATAATAAAGTCCCCAATAGGCGACGAACCAAACGACGGCTCCGTAGAATGTGAACAGCCACCAGTTTGGCAGCTTTTGGTCATATTCTTGAATGCCGTCGTATTCGTGTTCCCGGAGGATGACCTCGCCTTTTTCTTTTGCAAAATGACCGCGTTTGGGTTCTTGGCTCATGGGGTTTCAGGATTGGAGGTTTCGGCGTTGTTTTCGAGTGGCAGGAATGCGAGGCGGCTGCGTTCGGCCTTGCCGATGCGCAGTGCGCGGATGGTCACCGCGATGAAGATCACCGCGAATTTGAAGAAGGCTACAAACGGGATGTAGTAGGCCCAGTCTTCGACGATCATTCGTTTGAACATAGCGTGGCGGGCGGCTTGGTTTTCTAATGGCTTGATGGCGCACTTAGGGCTGCTTGGGAGGCGATGCCTTGCGCAAGGTATCGGGATCAAGGGAAGACTTGAATGGAGCGTCCTTCTTGATCTCGCGGTAGGAGCCGAGTTTCTGAAGATAGGCGATCACGGCGACCATCTGCGACTTGGCGAGGTGGTTGCGCAAGGCGTCACCGTGGAGTTCGGGCTTCGCGGGGATGAAGATCTTGGCATCGACGAGTGACTTGGCGATTTCCTGGGATTGAGTTTCCGCCATGTCGGTGATTTCGTGTTTGCTGAGGGCGGGCCACGGCACGCCGAGTGCCACTTGCTTGCGGATCTTGTTAGGCAGCGCCTTCACATCAGTCTCTTTATCGAGGAGCCAGGTGTAGGCGGGCATGTTCGAGCCGGGCGAGATCTGGCGAGGATTGATGAAGTGGTTGAAGTGCCAATCGTTGCCGCGTTTGCCGACGCGCATGAATTTGTAGGGTGTTCCGGCAGGATCCTTGGCAATGGGGCCACCCTCGCGGGCGAGATCCGGACCGGTGCGCTTGGAACCCCATTGGTATGGGTGATCAAAGAGCGACTCGCCGAGGTGCGAGTAATCATTGACCACGCCAGGGCGGCCGTAACGCATGACTTCCGGGACGAGCGTGCGGATCATCTGAGAGTGGCAGTTGTAACAACCTTCGGAGACATAGATATCACGGCCCGCGAGTTCGAGCGGCGTGTAGAGTTCTTGGAGGCGGCCCTCGATGTTCTTCTCGCGGTTGATGATGAGCGAAGGGATAATCTGAACGGCTCCGCCGATGGCGACGGCGACGAAGACCAGCACGGTGAAGGGCAGATAGTTCTCGATGAGACGTTCATGGTAGTCCGTCCACTTGTCTTTCCCGGCTTGGAAGGACTTGTAGGCTTTGACGCACAGCAGCAAGGAGACAACCAGAGCGGCCTTGTCTGCATGCGGAGGCAGGAAGAACCAGAGAATGATGAACGCAAGGGCTAGGAAGATATGGGCGAGCGGATCGTTGAAGAGTGCTTCTCCCCAGCGCATTCCGTCCTTTTGTTTTTTCTCCAGCAGGGTGACCTCGACTGATTCGTCGTGTGGAGTGCCGCTGCGCGCGGTCATGAAGATATTCACTGCGCAGAGGATGAAACCGAGCAGGTAAAGCGTGCCGCCGAGCGAGCGGAGGATGTAGAAGATCTGGATGCTTTCGAGGGTTTCCAGGAATTCGTATTTCAGCGTGGTGCCGCCCGGGCCCACTTCGTTGAGCATGAGGCCCTGCATGATGCCGGCGCACCAGAGGGCGACGACGTAGAGCAGGATGCCGACCATGCCGATCCAGAAGTGCATGTTCGCGAGGGCCTTGGACCAGAGCTCGGTCTTCCAGAGGCGAGGGGCGAGCCAGTAGAACATGCCGGCGGCCATCAGGCCGTTCCAGCCTAGCGCTCCGGAGTGGACGTGGCCGATGGTCCAGTCCGTGTAGTGTGAAAGCGCGTTCACGGCACGGATGGAGAGCAGTGGACCCTCGAAGGTGGACATGCCGTAGAAGGTGACGCCAGCGGCGAAGAACTTGATGACGGGATCGGTGCGGAGTTTATCCCATGCGCCGCGAAGGGTGAGCAGGCCATTGAGCATGCCGCCCCATGAAGGAGCCCACAACATGAGGGAGAACAGCATGCCTAACATCTGTAGCCAGCGTGGAAGGTCGGTATTGAGAAGGTGGTGGGGGCCGGCCCAGATGTAGATGAAGACAAGCGACCAGAAGTGGACGATGGACAGGCGATAGGAGTAAACCGGGCGGTTTGCAGCCTTCGGCAGGAAATAATACATGATGCCGAGGATCGGCGTGGTGAGGAAGAAGGCGACGGCGTTGTGGCCATACCACCACTGGACGAGTCCATCCTGAAGTCCGCCGAAGATCGGATAGGAATGGGTAAACGAGGTGGGTAGCGAGAGGTGGTTGACGATATAAAGCATCGCCACGGTGACGATGGTGGCGATGTAGAACCAGAGGGCGACGTAGAGAGACTTTTCGTTGCGTTTCGCGAGGGTCCAGAAGAAGTTGACAGCGAAAACAACCCAGATCAGGACGACGGCGATGTTGATGGGCCAGATGAGTTCGGCATATTCCTTGCTGCGGGTGAAACCGGCGGGCAGCGTGACGGCGGCGGCGACGATGATGAGTTGCCAGCCCCAGAAGTGGATTTTAGATAGCAGATCCGAGGCCGTCCTCACTTTGCAGAGGCGCTGCGTGGAGTAATAAATGCCGGCGAACATCATATTTCCGACGAAGGCGAAGATGACCGCGTTGGTGTGGAGCGGCCGCAAGCGACCGAAGGTCAGGAATGAGATTCCCTCCGCCTTGATCGCCCCGAAACTGATCCATTCGAGGAATTTGCCGTTCATTTGCCACCATGAGAGCTGCGTGGCAATGAGAACGCCGACGAGCATTCCGACGATGCCCCAGAATATCGAGGCGATCATGAACTGGCGGACCGACTTGTCGTCGTAAGTGATGGTGGTGGTCATGGGCGGTTGGATTTAAGAGAAGTTTTGATCGGAAGAGCGGAAGCCGGCGGTGTTTCGAGGTCGAGTGGCAGCAACGAATCCCGCTCCGGGCTGGTGCGGCGGGCGCGGCGGACCTCCGCAGCGAAGCAGACGATGAAGATCCCCGCAAGACATGAGGAAATGAGAATGGTAAGAGCGAGGACGTTCATGGGTGCGAGTCGCTGAGAGCAGATCAAAAGTCCGGATACGGGTCTGTGCTTGGTTTGCCGAAGATCACGCATTTTCTGCGGAATCCCGGGCGAGGAGCGAGGAACCTAAATTGCTGATGGTGAAAGGGTCCACTCGATTTTATTTTGCTTCGCGACCCCGTGATGATGCCGCAAGCGCGGAGGTGGCCCCTTTTCCGGGCTCTAACAATCCAGGCTGACGGGAGAGACCCGGTGGAGCTCGCGGTGGATCCACTCAAGAAAGACGTCGCCGATGATGTGGGCGAGGCTGCCGGGGTCCATGAGGTCGGGATTGAGGACCACGTGGCACTTCATGTCGTGGCCCGACTGGTTGCCGATGCCGGCGTGAAACGCATGTGGCAGATCGAGCTTCTTGTCCGGCGGGGTGCCTCCCCGGAAGATGACGTGCCCGCGCTGGCCGAGGGCGGCGACGATTTTCCGGACGCCGCACGAACTGGAGGGTGGGCAATTCGGGCAGGGATCGGCCATGCCGAGGAGCTGCCGGAGATGCTCGTCTTCCGCAATCTGGAGCACCAGGGCGGACGTGGCGGCGAGCCAGCAACCGGCGTCATTGTCGTCATATTCATTGAGATAATCCGCGATTTCCTCAATGAGGTGGTCACTGAAAACCGCCGGGTCGCCATGAAGCATGATGGTCCGGTTCGGTGCGTGGCCGGAGGGCTCGGCGAGTAACCACTGGCGGAATATGGAGAGAGAATTGGTGGCGGTCATGCAGTGCGGGCGTGTTCAGCATGAAACTGCCGGGTGCCGTGCAATCATGCTCCGCATTGCCTCTGGAAGGATACGCGGATTTTCCGCAGTAGGGGAAATGGCTGCTAGATCGGGGTTTTCGGCCCCATCCGGTCACATCCGGAAATCGTCGCCGAGGTAGTGTTTGCGGGCGATGGGGTCGTTGACGAGTTCGTCGGACTTGCCTTCCAGGATGACACGGCCGTCATGAATGAGGAAGGCGCGGTCGGTGATGGTGAGGGTCTCGCGCACCGAGTGGTCGGTGATTAGAATCGCCAGCCCGTCGCGGTCGCGGAGCTCCAGCACGATGCGCTGGATGTCCTCGACGGCGATGGGATCGATGCCGGCGAAGGGCTCGTCAAGCATGAGCAGGGTAGGGTCCGAGCACAGCGAGCGGGCGATGGCGAGACGGCGTTTTTCTCCGCCTGATAGAGTGATGGCGAGAGACTTGGAGAGCTTGCCGATGCCGAATCTTTCTAGCAGGGAGTGGGCGCGCTCATGGCGTTGGGCGCGGTTGAGCTTCGGCCGGGTCTCGAGGATGGCGAGCAGGTTGTCGAGCACCGAGAGCTTGCGGAAAATCGATTCCTCCTGGGGCAGGTAGCCGAGTCCGAGGCGGGCGCGGCGGTGCATCGGCATGTGGGACATGTCGTGGCCGTTGAAACACACCGAACCGGAATCGGCCGGGATCAGGCCGGCGATCATGTAGAACGAGGTGGTCTTGCCGGCTCCGTTAGGCCCGAGCAGGCCGACGATTTCCCTGGGCTGGACGGTGATGGAGACGCCATCGACCACGGAGCGTCCGTTGTAGGTCTTGCGGAGTCCGTTGGCGAAGAGAACGGCGGATTCCGTGTTGGAGCAGGTAGAGCCGGGATTGTGCATCGGGAAGTGGTGTTAGGTCAGGGGGTTGGCTTCTTCTGCTCGATGTTTCCGCCCATTTCCCAATCTCCCTCGGTGGAGAAGCTGCCGGTCTTCGGGTAGATCTTGAGGGTAAGGTTCTCCTGTTTGGCGCGCATGTAGGTGCTGCCCTGGGTGAACCATGGGAAGCCGCGGCTGAGGATGATCACGTCCTGTTTGATGTTGTAGGTGAAAATGCGGCCGCTGGCTTTGATGGGTTCCTTGCCGGGTGCCGCCTTCTGGTCGAGTCTGACGGCGCCGGTGGCGACGATGCGTTCGACATCGCCGAACTTCTCGCCGATGTCGCCGCCGATTCCCGGTTCTTTTTTGTCGTTAGGTTTCTCCGGAGCCGCGGGAGTGCCTTCCTTTTTCGGTTCGGCGGGTTTTTTCTCGAAGAAAATATGCAGTTCGTCGGCACCACTCAGGTCGTAGCGCGGATCCTTGACCGTCACGTTTTTCATGTAAACGAGCACACCGGCATCGGCGTCGAAATACATGCCGCCGGTGCAGTGGATGATGGTGTCGTTAGGTCCGTTGTTGACTTCGAGTGGTTTGGCGACCGGTTCCCCGGCCGGCGGGACGGGAGGGAGGTCGGCCTGGACGAGGAAGCCGGCGACGGCCTGGGATGCCTCGATGGATGAGGCGAGATCGGCTTCCAAGCGGGTTTTCGCGGCGGCGTTGGCAGCGTTGATTTCGGGAGCCCTGGACTTGGCGTCCTCTTGGAGCGAGGCGGCTTCCTCCGGGGTGACGGGCTGGGGCGGTGCGGCGGCCAATGGATGGGCCAGCAGCGCCATGCCGAGAAAAGCCGGGATTCCGAGCGATGGGTTAAGCAGGTTCATGGGGTTTCCGGTGTTGGCTTGAGGACGGTGGTGGCGGGACCTAGCAGAAAGCCTTTGCCTTGTTTGAAGGCATAGTAAAGGCCGCTGCCGCTGGCGGTCATCTGGTTTGATTTGAGTTCTACGGGCTCCTTCGTGGTGAGGATGCCTTTTTCTTGATAGAGCGTGGCGCTGACCAGGTCGATGCGGCCCTTGGGGCTCTGGTCGGGATTGAAAAACTCGATCGAAACGGTGTCGCCCTCGATCTGTCCGGCGTTGACGAGCCGCATCGTGCGGGACTTGACCACGCCGACGAGCTTGTGGGCTTCATCGTAGCGGGGCAGCATCACCCCTTTGAGTTCGCTGCCGTCCGGAAGCATGGAGATGGCCGGGATTTTTTTCGGCGTTGTTTGGGCGTCAGCGGCATTCCCGGTCATGACGGGCAGGAAAAAAGCGAGGCATGTGAGGATGCGGGTCAAAGGAATCAGTGCGATGCGTGGTGGATCGAAATGAGTTTGACGAGCAGGTCCTCGATGAACTCAAGCGGGATTTGATTGGGGCCGTCAGACATGGCATTCGCAGGGTCGGAATGGACTTCCATGAAGAGGCCGTCGATGCCGGTGGCGACGGCGGCGCGGGCGAGGACAGGGGCGAGTTCACCATCGCCACCGGTGGCTCCGCCAAGCCCGCCCGGGCGCTGGACTGAGTGGGTGG
>JAIFNK010000172.1 GCA_020047775.1 Akkermansia sp.
ATGGGCACGCGGATGGAGCGGTCGGCGGCGGCGTTTCGTTCGGTCGCCGAGTGATTCCTCGCCTGTCCGGCGTGGCCTGTGGCCCCAATCTAAGACTGCCCGTCCGCCCCGTCCGTCACTTTCGCGGAGGGAAGCTCCTGAAGATTCCGGTGGGACGAGCGGGATTTCTTTGCGAGCAGGTCGTCCGCTTTTTCCAGGATCACCGCCCGGCAGAATTCGGTCAGGCTCTCCGCCTTCACCACCCGGCTGGCCCGGTCGGATGCTGCGGTAGACCAGAAAATCGCCCCCACTCACTCCGCCTTTTTCCCAGCAGAAGCCGCCCTCATCGCCGCAGTGTGGAGCACATCCACGATTTTCATCACGTCCTCGTAATTCATCGCCAGCCGGGCGAAGTCGATGAATTTCCGCCGGCTGGCCTGATTCAGCTCCGCAGGCCATTCATCCGGCGGGATTTCCATCACTTTCGCAGACGGACTATTTGCAACGATGGACACCAGTCGGTCCGCATTCGGTGGAAGCGCGTCGCAGACCCAAGCTGCGATCAGTGACGGAGCGAGCCCTTCCGGCAGAACTTCGATCACTTTCCCTAAGGCGCTCCGATCTGGGAGGGCCTTGCAGCTCAGCCAGCGGGAGACATTGGTCGCGCTGACTCCGGCTTGCTGGGCGAGATCTTTTTGTGACCACCTAGTCGATGCCAGCACATCTTGAAGGCGTTGGCTAAATCGAATCATGTGGCGGAGTATTCAGGGCCAGCGATCCGTTCGGCAACTTGGAAGTCTGCTTGACGCAATCTTGCGATAAACGCACGATTGCGCCATGAGCGATTACACCCCTGTCCACCGCTCCGGCATCAGGAAGATTCCCTCCCCGCAGCCACTGCCGCTGACACCCGGGGAGGCGGAATCCTTGCTCGCCGCCGTGCAGCGAATCATTCGCGCCTCGGAAGTGGCGGGGCCGGCGATTCCGCGCCCGAATGTGACGAAATCCCCCCGCCGCTGATCGCGTCGCCGCACCTAACGACACCCCGATGTCCACCCGCTTCTTCACCAACGATAACAGCAACACGCTGCTCAAAAAATTCGAAGGCATCTTCGAAAATAACCCCGACCTTGCCCGGTTCGATGCGTTGGTAGGTTACCTCCGGGCATCCGGGTATTTCGCCATTCGTCCGAAACTCATCAATGTCCCGGTCGTCCGGATTCTCGTTGGCATCAATGTCGATAATATCGTCGAGGAATACCACAAGAGGGGGCAGCTCTTCCTCGCCGACGCCGGCAAAGCGCTCAAGGAATTCCGGGAAGCGCTGACGGCGGACATTCAGAACGCCCGCTATTCCCGCGAGGTTGAAACCGGAATCCTTCAATTCGTTGAAGACGTCGTTTCGAAAAAGGTGGAGATCAAGGCTCACCCGACCAAGCGGCTCCATGCGAAAATCTACATTTTCCTGCCAGAGGGATTCAACGAGCACAAACCGGGTCACGTCATCACCGGATCGTCGAATCTCACCGCTTCCGGCCTGGGTGCGCAAAGGGATGATCAAACCTACGAGTTCAACGCGCTGAGCCACGACTACGACGACGTCAAATTTGCCGCCGATGAATTCGAAAAGCTCTGGGACGAATCCGTCCACGTCCTTCCCAAGGAAATCACGGAGGTTACGAAAAACAGCTTCCTCCGCGATGACCTCACGCCGTTCGAGCTCTATTACAAACTCCTGATCGAATATTTCGGTCCGGCCATTGAGTATGACCCGAACCGCGAGACCGACTTGCCGGATGGATTCATGCGGCTCGCCTACCAGATGGATGCCGTCACTCAGGGCTTCCTTCTGCTCCAGAAACACGGCGGCTTTTTCCTGGCCGATGTGGTCGGCCTCGGAAAAACGATCATCGCCATTCTGATCGCCAAGAAGTTTTTCTATCACAACGGCTTTCCGGGTCACCTTTCCGAGACCCTTGTGATCGTCCCTCCCGCGCTGAAGGATGGTTGGCTCGCGACCATCGAGAAATTCGAACTCAAGGGAGTGAGAGTCGTCAGTAACGGCAGCCTGCACAAAATCCAGAACGCGAAGAAATACGATCTCGTGATCGTGGACGAGGCCCACAAGTTCCGCAACGACACCGCCGCCTCCTACGACGAACTCCAGCGGATTTGCAAAACCCGCACGACCCGCCGCTTTCCGGACGGCAGCTTCTATCGAAAGCGAGTCATCCTTGTTTCCGCGACGCCGCTGAACAACCGCCCGAATGACATCAAGAACCAGCTCCTGTTATTCCAGGACGGCAAGGATTCCACCCTTGAAGTTCCGAACCTCCAGCGCTTCTTCGCCCACCGTCAAAAGGAGTTCCAGAAAGCCCTCAAGGATCTTTCTCCCGAAAACGCCCGCGTCGAAATCCAGCGGATTTATGAACTGATCCGCACCAAGATCGTCACGGAGGTCACCATCCGCCGCACCCGCACCGACCTCCGGGATCACGACGACTACAGCAAGGATCTCGATGCCCAGGGAATCACTTTTCCAAAAGTAAGGCCTCCTCACAAAATCCTCTATCCACTGAGCGCGGAGCTGGACCAGCTCTATGATGAAACTCTCGCCGATCTCGACAAAGGCCTCACCTACAACCGCTACCGAGCCATCGGGGCATTGGTCCCGGAAAAGCGGATCAAGTATCAGCAAGCGGAACAGATTTCCTCCCAGCTTGCCCGCATCATGCGGACGCTTTTGCTGAAGCGACTCGATAGCTCGTTCCATGCTTTCACCCGATCATTGGGCCGTTTCCGGGACAATACCCAGGCGATGGTGACCATGTTCGTGCGCGGCAAGATCTACATCGCACCGAGCCTCAATGTCTCCGAATACATCATCGAGGATCGCGAGGACGAATTGGCCGAACTGATCCTCTCGATGCAAGGGGATGACGCCACGCTTCAAATCTGCACTCCCGAGGATTTTGAACCGAACTTCCTCCCCGGCCTCAAGAAGGACCTCGATATCCTCATCGACCTCGCAGGCCGCTGGGGTGCGGTGAAGGAAGATCCGAAGCTTGATGAATTCGTCCATCGCCTGCAAAACGAGCTGTTATCTCCATCGATTAATCACTCCGCCGCCACTCACGGGAAGCCCAAGCTCGTGGTCTTCTCCGAGTCCAAGGAAACCACCGACTATCTGGTGAAGCAGTTGCACCTGCGTGGTTTTGAGAAAATTCTCACCATCGATTCCAGCACTCGTAAGGACCGGATGCCGAAGGTGCGGGCGAACTTCGATGCCAATGTTCCGCTCGTTGAACAACTGGATGATTACGAAATCATCATCTCCACCGAAGTCCTCGCGGAAGGTGTGAACCTCCACCGCGCGAACGTGATTCTGAATTACGACACGCCCTGGAACTCCACCCGTCTCATGCAACGGATCGGCCGTATCAACCGGATCGGCACCACCGCGGAGGAAATCCATATCTACAACTTCTTCCCCACCGCCAAGGTGGACGCGGACATCGACCTCAAGAAGAAGGCTCTGGTCAAACTCCAGGCCTTCCACTCCGCCCTCGGTGAAGACAGCCAGATCTATTCCACCGACGAAGAGGTGGATAATTTCGGGCTATTCGACAAAGACCTCGAAGAGGAAAAGGACGAGTCGCTCGCACTGCTGATGGAGTTGCGGAAGTTCCGCCAACAGAATCCCGAACGCTTCCGGGAAATCCGCAATCTTCCGCTTCGCGCACGCGTCGGGCGCAAAGACAAACTCCGCGACCAGACCACGATCAGCTTCGTCCGGAACCGTCGCCGCGACGGATTCTACTACGTCCACGAAGACAAGACCGTCGAAGAACTGTCATTCGTCGAGGCCGCCCGCATTTTCCATGCGAACGCGATGGAGAAGAGTCTGCCGCTGCCCGAGTGCCATCACGATCAGGTCAATGCGGCTGTCGGCCACTATCATGAGACACTCAAGTCCGAGGCTGTGCGGGACCAGATCGTGGACAACCAGATTGGCCCTAACGAACGCAAGGCATTGCAGCTTCTCAATATTTTCATCGCCCACCCGACCCTCGCGTCCGTTGAGGAAAAGTCCCTGCTCAAACACGCCCAGCTCGCCGTGCGCAAGGCTGCGTACGGCAAACTCCAACGTGATCTGGTGAAGCTTGAGAAGGCTCAGAAAAAGTCCCCGCTCAAGGCTGCCGCCCTGCTCGACAAGACCCTGGAGATCATCGGCCTCTACGATTTCTCCAACTATGACGGCGAGTCTGCCGAGGACCTGAATGCCGGCCTCACCGCCGCGGAATTGGAGCCGGTCATCATCCTTTCCGAGTCCTTCTCCAACCCCGATTGAAATTTTTCAAGCAGCCATGTCCAACTCCCCATCCATTCAGCAGAGCCTCCGGCAGAACTATCAGAGGAACAACTGGCAGAATCTCCTCCACTCGCTTTTCCCGGACGGCACGGTCCGCCTGTTCGCCACGCCGCAGTGCCTCGCTGCCTCGCAGGAAAAAGTGAAAACGACGATTCAGCTTGGAACGATCGATCTGGCGGATGGAACCACCATCGCCCTGCTCGAAGTCGAAACCACCGACCAGGTTAAACTCGCCCGCAACCGAGTGGGTCTGCGCAACTTCGTCTCCACCTTCATCGACGAAGCCGGGGCCTCCGCCGTGCTCGCCGTCTTCCATCAGGAACAATCGGACGACTGGCGGCTCACCTACGCCGCCCGTCAGACCACGCTCGACGAAGAGACATCCGCCATCGTCACTATCGAGACCGCGCCGCGTCGATTTACCTTCGTTCTCGGAAAAAACGAACCGTGCCGTACCGCCGCCGCGCGACTCGCCACCATTTTGGAAAAAGGCGATGAACTCACGCTCCCTGTGGTTGAGAAAGCGTTCTCGGTCGAGACTCTCTCCAAGGATTTCTTCAAGAAATACAAGGAACACTATCAGGCCTTCGTCACCCATTTGCTTGCTCCATCCCGACAGGCGGCGACTCGTAAAACATTCGGGATTACATCGCTAGCCGATTCGACGGAACAGGAAAAGGCGGACAAGCCCGTCCGCGATTTCGTAAAGACTCTGCTAGGTCGTCTCGTCTTCCTACACTTCCTTCAGAAAAAGGGCTGGCTCGGCTGTAAGGCGGGCACCAAGGCCTGGGTCGGTGGCGATCCGGATTTCCTCCAATCCCTTTTCGCGATGGCGGGCTCCCGCAAGGATGCTCCCCATTTTCATTCGAAATACCTCTCTCCACTTTTTTTCGAGGCGCTGAACATGCCGGAACGGGCAGGTGATATATTTCCGCTCACCAACTCGCGTTTGCCGTATCTAAACGGTGGGCTGTTCGAAGAGGAATCCGCCGTGCTGCGAGCGTTGGATTTTCCGCAGGACTTGTTTGCCAACATTCTCAATTTTTTCGGCGAATACAATTTCACCATCGACGAGAACGATCCCGAAGACCACGAGGTTGGCATCGACCCGGAAATGCTGGGACATATTTTTGAAAACCTCCTGGAAGACAACAAGGACAAGGGAGCCTTCTACACCCCCAAGCCCAGCGTCTCCTATATGGCCCGGCAGAGCTTGCTCCACTATCTCCAGACGCACCTCGGTGAATTCAAGGAGCTGGAGATTCTGCTCAACGAAAAGGACCCGTCGAATCATCAGGGCAAGGACTCGTTTGTCGCCGCGAACCGTGAACGCATCGCCGAGCTTCTCGATGCGGTGAAAATCTGCGATCCCGCCATCGGTTCCGGCGCGTTTCCCATCGGCCTTCTACAGGAAATCCTCTGGACGCGCCTTGCTCTGCAACCGGAACTGAACACTTCGGCGGACCGTGCACGGCTCAAGCGCCAGATCATTCAAAATTCCATCCACGGCGTGGACATCGATCCCGGTGCGATTGAAATCGCCCGTCTCCGCTTCTGGCTCGCC
The DNA here is from genome assembly GCA_020047775.1 of Akkermansia sp. GTDB lineage: Bacteria > Verrucomicrobiota > Verrucomicrobiia > Verrucomicrobiales > Akkermansiaceae > Luteolibacter. The sequence continues at coordinate 5,916 of JAIFNK010000172.1, forward strand.
CTCGTCGTAGATGAAGATGAACCACGGCCACTCCCGAATCTCGATTACAAAATCCACCGTGCGGACTCACTCATTGAATACATTCGTGGTGAACCGGTGAATCTTGGAGATGTCCATCCGAACGACAGCACCACTCGTGCTGCTTTGGATAATCTCATTGCCGCCAAGCAATCGCTTTTCACCGCCCAGCGGCTTCAGGAAAAGCGGGCGGCTTGGTTTGATCTTTATCGTTCCCTCGCGCAGCTCGCCCAAGCCGAGTTCACTTGGCTGCGCAACGGTACGAACTTCGGTGACGGTGAGAGGCTTTCGCAACTCACCCGTGGCATCAAGGAATTCGGCCAGTGGATCGGTCAGATTGATGCCGTGAAAAAGGAGAAGGCTCAAATTCAGGATGCTGTTTTAGGTAAATTGAAGCAGTGGTTCGACGATCCAGGTAAACCGACATTTCTTTGGAATCTCCACTTCGGAGAGATTTTCGCTAATGGTGGGTTCGACGTAGTAATAGCCAATCCTCCATATTATGACATTAAGGGAATGGAGAAAAATATGGTGGATTTAATTTTTTCGAAGTTCCACTGCGCTACAAACAGAATCAATCTTTACTCGACCTTTATCGAACTTGCGTTCACTCAATTGATTCATCCATTGGGATCAATATCATTCATTATCCCAAATAGTCTTCTTCAGAATTCTTCATACACAAAACTTAGAAGGCTGCTACTTCCAAAAGTGAGGCAGATAATCAAGCTTCCAGATGGAATATTTGAGGAGCCCACGGTTGAAACAATTCTTTTGTTTACGGCATCTACAACAACTTCAGAGGCGGAAGTGTTTAGTTTCGGAAATAAGGAAAAATTTTGTGTGCCAAATAGACTTCCCGTTCTTTCGAAAGCGCTTTGGGAAAATCAGAAGGATTGTCAGTTTCAGCTTACGCTTTGCAATTCGGATTTCGACCTGTTGGATAAAATTGAAGGGAGACACGATAAACTCTTCCAAATCGCTGAAACATGCCTTGGCATAACCCCCTACGACAAACAAAAAGGTCACACAAGCGACCAAATTAAGAGCAGGACCTTTCACGCATCGACAAAGAAGACAAATGAATATGTTCCCCTCATAGATGGTTCGCGCATATTCAGATTCTTTGTAAAGAACGAGCCAGTTGAGTTCTTAAGATATGGACCTTGGCTTGGAGCACCCAGAAAAAGGCATTTCTTTGAGAGACCACGCGTCATCGTCAGGCAAATTTTAAGGAATAGGTCACCTAGAATTGTATGCGCTTACACGGATGAAGTTATTTTTCACACGCAAGTCGCATTCGCGATTCTTCCCAAGAAGCAATCTGATTTACTGCGATCAGAGTCTCTATGTCTTGCCGCAATTCTGTCATCTTCCGTAGTGGATTACTATCATGAGAAAAGATTCTCAGATCCTGAAAAGGTGGTTTTCCCAAAGGCACTTATTGCAAATTTCAAGCAGCTTCCAATTCCGAAAGTCCACGTCGAGCTGCGTTTACGTTTGATAGAACTCGCGGAATCCTGCGCCAAAGCAGCAAAGAAAGGTGACCAGTCATCACTTGCTGTTCTTGAATCAGAGATCAATCAGATCGTTTACCGCCTCTTTCACCTCACGGCCGAAGAGATCGCTGTGATCGAAGCCGCGGTAAACCCGTGAACCAAACCATGCCCCTGCACCCCGCCGCCCAACAGATGATCCGGAAAGTCGAAGAGCTTTCCGGCAGGCCCGTGCATATGGCGGAGGATGCGGATTTGAAAGTGCTGGCGAGCATCTGCCGAGTCCTCGTCTTGCGGGATTGCCTGCGTCTGAGTTGAGATGCGAAATGTTCCATCCTCCAGATGCGGCGGCCATCAGGCACAGTTTTCATCCACCCAAAGGTGGATGAAATCAATGAACTCGGGAACCGGCATGTTGCGGATGTCCGCGTCCTTGTAACCCTCGGCTTCGCGCTTGATTTCGAAGTCGCTCATGAAGGCATTGAAATCCGCCCAAACCACGGACCCGGGCGGGACGGATTTCAGGCCGGATTCGCGAAACCAGTTTCTCACCTCATGCGCCAGCGTCTCCGCCTCCGATTTGTGGTAGCGGATGTCGGAATTCGAGAGGTCGGAAAGTCCGATCTTATGGTGGAACGGTTCCTCCGCAATGATGAGCACCTTCTTGTCCGTGTGATCTTTGGAAAAGAGTTTGGCACCAATATCCACCCCGAGCTCGAAGGGCATGTTCATTCGATAGAATTCGCCTTTCTTCTTCGCCTTGATCCGCGATAGGTCGTGGATTCCCCAACGGGTTTCCTGAATCAATTCCACCAGTTTTGAAATGCGAGGTTCGGCGGATTCCAGTCGTTCGCGGGCGATGCGAGGATGCAGGCCACAGCGGATGACGCTGAACAACAGGACACGGAGCAGCGGTTCATAATCCGGGTCAAACGGACAATTGATGAAAACCGAATCTCCCGGAAGCCGGATATGCATCGGGCAAGAATTAACGGGCTGCGGCCCGGTTGATTCCGATCCGCTTGGAAACCGTCCCATCGCGGCGGTGCACGACGATTTCCGCTTTTCCCGAGGCCAGTCGTTTCGCCGCATCCACGGCATCTCCCTGGGATTCCGCGATCTTGGAAGCGCGGGAAGCCCCTTGCCGGGTGACCGCCCATTGTCCCGAGCGTGAGATCACATGGAGTTTTCCGGCTGCGAAAGATTTGGTGGCCATGGCGTGCGATGTTTTTCAGAAGAATGAACTGTTCCTTAAATCTCAATGGACGGTAATGTTTTCGGAGTGCGTTGCAACCCCTTTCAATCCGATTACCTGACCGAGGTGTTTGCATACCAATGGAGCATCCGCCAGATTTCCGCACCGAAATTTCGTCCGGACAAGATCACCAAACCATGCCCCTGCACCCCGCCGTCCAACAGATGATCCGGAAAGTCGAAGAGCTTTCCGGCAGGCCCGTGCATGTTGCGGAGGATGCGGAATTGAAGGTGATGGCGGCGATCACCACCGCCCGAGGTAGCGCTCCGGTGCATTTCCTGCACTATCGGCCGGGGACCCGCGCGGTGGATTGTCTGGTAACTGGAAGAGGCGGGGAAAACGGAGTAGGCCGATGAGGCTTATGTGTTCAGATCATCGATCCGAAGGTGGACATCGGGTTCGATCTATCCGCGGAGTACGCCGCGGCGCGCGCGATGTTCGGGGAAGGAAAATAAGCCTATAAGGGAAGATGGCAAACCACGGAACACACCGAACACACGGAAAAAGGGCAGATTATCCAGATTGGGCCACGCACCCTAAGGGTGAGAGGGATCAACGACCCAACTCTCTGAACTTCCGTGTGTTCCGAGTGTTCCGTGGTTCTCATTTCTGAATATA
>JAIFNK010000008.1 GCA_020047775.1 Akkermansia sp.
GAAGGGGTTGAGTTCCCATGACAGTCCGGCGGCTCTTGCTTCCATCTCATTGGCCGGTCCCGCCAGGCGGTCGGTGTCGTTGAGACCGGGGGAATCGCCTGCCGGATGGATCGTTCCGCTGCTTTCGAAATAGACACTTAGATCCTGCTTGAGCCCGCCGTTCCGCACGTTCGTGAGGAGACCACGGGAAAAAACCGTGAAGTCATGGAAATGGAGTTTCGCCCATTGAGGACTTGCGGCTAACATCGAGACACTGGCTTCGGAGACCAGGCGACTTCTCAAGTCCGCTGTCAGCGGCGGACCCTCACCCATGAGTTCCGGCGCGGCCTGGCCGGCGACAAGCGCATCCTCGGGTGCCTGCGCGGCGAGGTTTGCCCGTTGCCCGAGATCCCCGGTCCACCAGGCCATTTTCCCGCGTTGCCCGTGGGTCAGGAGTTCCATCGCCGGAACTTTCACGCCCATGGTTCCGGGATCTGCCACGGAACCGGCACCGACCAGTTGCACGTCAGCGGGGCCGGTCTCGTCCGGCCCGGTGGATCCGCTGACGAGCCATTGCATCACCCGTTCGCCCGCCTGATAGTTGTTTGATTGACGGCGGTCGGTCAGCGCGCCGGTATCAGGATCACGCACGACCCATGGCCTTCCGTCGGGGGCGTGCGCGTCCCAAACGCCGGTCCAGTGTTGCTGGCCATCCGCAGACACCAGCGCGGAGTTGGCAGACACGCGCGTGTCCGGCCCCATCGCCAGCTGGAGCTGGCCGATAGCGTGGACCAGCGCCAAACGCGCGTTTGCCTGCGCCCGGCGCTGGTGGTTTTCCGCTTCGGTCCTCCGCAGCTCGATGGAGGCGAGCGAAACCAGCGCGAGCATCAGGGCGGCAAGCAGGACCAGCGATAACAAAGTGACGGTTAGGACGAAGCCGCCTCCTGCCATGGATGGTTGATGCTTCGTCGCCATCCGGGTGGGAGTAAATCGGGTTGCCGTGCGTTCAGTCCGCGAGGCAAAGGCGGATGAATCCCTTCTCACCTTCTGGCAGGTTCATCATCATCGGTCCGGATTCGCCGACGCTGAAAACGGACAACGCGTTGTTCGTCCTTGTTAGCGGCACCCACTGCCCGTCGTTCAGGTTGGCGGAAAATTCCACGCGGACCGGAGCTTGCAAGCCGCTTGCAGGAAGATCGAGCCGGACCAGCCGGTTTGTCGTGTCGAAGGTCAGCGGCGGTGACCAAGGCCCGCCAGTCGCGGCGAAGGCGTAAAGCAGGACCAGCGGTTGTCCGGTGGCCGTCGAGAGGTCGGTTAGTTGGTCCGGGCGCTGGTTGTAATTTGCCATGGCCCAAGTGACGAATGCCTGGCCGGGCAGCCAGGCTTGTTTGGAAGCGGTAAATCCACCCACCTCGCGGATGCTGACGGTGCCGTCAATGATTTCGGCGGGCTGAACGCGGGTCTCGTCACGGGTGTGGGAAAAATTGATCTGGTAGAAGGCCTTGTAACCCAGATTCTGGAGCAGTGTGCCGGTGACGGTGGTCACTCCCACCAAGGGACTGCTATCAGGCTCGGCCGCTAGATTCCGGATGTCTTCCTGCAGCGTGAGACCGCCCGCGATATAACGGGTGGTGACGGTGCCCCGGTCCTGGATCAAGCGGTGGCCGATGTTGGAGATGATCCCGGTCGGCGGATCAATCGCTCCCGCGCTGCTGTTGCTGGACAGGCTCGCAACCACGCCACGCGTGAGGATTCTGACCGTGGCGGTCACGGGGAACGTGGAAACAACCATGTTCAACGTGGTGTCGGAGTAGGCGACGTTTCCGCCTGAAAATAGAAGCCGCGAGATCGCCCCGTCCGTCACCTGCAAGTCCACGGATAGATTTCCGCTGATGTTCACGACCGCCGCCGTCGAAGGGCCGGTGCTCAGTTGATAGGCAACATCGAATTTCCCTCCCGGGGCGATTTCCAAGGTCACGGGCGTGGCCTCCGCGGGGATCGCGCCGATGAGGGTCATCAGCAAAAGAAGGGGGGCTCGTTTCATCACGCGAACTATGCCGATATCCGCCCGTGCTGCAAGCGGTTGATTACAAACTATTTTGCAGGTTGCCCGCCCGCCTGTCGTCGTTTAGAAATCCGGCGATGTCAGGCTCCAAGCCATCTCTCCGTGATTCCGCTCCGGCCAACGGTCTTTTTCCGACGACCCGCTGGACCATTGTCCGCGACCTGAACAACGGTGAACGGCGTTTGCGTTTCCTAGCCTGGGACGATTTCTGCCGCTCCTATCAAATGCCGCTGTATCTCTGGTTGCATGGCAGGACCGGGAATTCCCATCTGGCGGAAGAGCTTGTCCAGTCGTTTCTGTCGAAACTGCATTTGAAGGAACACGCCATCGACTCCCTGCACCCCTCCGGCGGTCAGCTTCGCTCCTGGCTCCTTGCTTGTTTGCGGCGGCACTGGATCGACGAGTGGCGCGGACGTGTGCCGGAGATGGCGGAAATTCCTTTGGAAACCGAAGCGCAAGCCATCTCGGGAGACGAGATTTACGACCGGGAGTGGGCGTTCAGCCTTTCCCGGCGGGTGTTGGCAGGCATGCGCGACGAGTATGTCGCTCGGGGGAAGAGCTTGCTGTTTGAAAAGCTGCTGGAGTCCCTGGACAGCCCGGATGAAGTGGACCGTGCGGGAGTCTGCCGGAGTCTGGAGATGACGGAAAACCACTTCGCAGTCGCCTACATGCGGTTCCGCGAGCGCCTTGCCGTCCGCTTACGGGAGGAAGTCGCCGCCACGGTGATCGGGAGCGATGCCGGGGAAATCGACGCCGAACTTCGCCACCTCATCGGCATCCTTTCCCGCCAGGGCGGACTGGCTGCCGTCTCCGGCAACACCCGTTATTCCTAACCTGCGTCATTGACGCGACTAATTTGTCACATTCCGGAAATTTCCACGTTTCCCCATTGGAAATGACTCCCGCCGACCCTCTCACCTTGTCCGGATCCGCCTTGGCGTGGTTGTTCGGCGAGGCGTTGCACGTGGGCGTCGCGGCCGCTCCGCCGGAAACGCCGGACTGGTGGCAGGATCCGGCATTTCCATTTGTGCCGGTTTCCTTCGTCGGTCGTGGCGGCTCCGGTTTTGTGTGGAAGGCCAGCCGCCGCGACGGGCGCGGATTCGTAGCCCTCAAGCTCGTCCCTTTCCGCTCGGATCCCATCCGCCTGCAGCAGCGCTGGCAGGATGAATGCGCTGCTCTTGCCAAGATCCAGCACCCGAACCTCGTCGCGCTCATCGATCACGGTCGCTCGCCCGACGGACTCTCCGGCTGGCTTGCCATGGAGTGGATCGAGGGCACCTGCCTTGCCCGCAGACTCGGGAATAGCGGCGGAATCCCCTGCGAGGAAGTCCTTGCCATCGTACCGCAGCTCGTCGACGGCCTCTCGGCACTCCATCGGGCAGGTCTTGTCCACCGCGATATCAAACCCTCGAATATCCTGATGGAAAGTGATTCCGGTCGCGTCGTCGTCGCGGACCTCGGCATCGCCCACGACCTCGGAGCGGATGTCGACCATCGCGTCACCCGCACCTTCGAGCAACCACTCACCCCCGGGTATTCTCCCCCGGAAATGTTTAAACCCAACTACCAGCCAACGGCCGTGGGTGATCAATATTCCCTCGCTTTCACCCTCTGGGAACTCCTCACCGGCACCATGCCCGTTGGAGCCTTCGCCCGACTGCATCACCTCTGCAAATGCCCGGAGGGACTGGACGCCGTCGTGCGTAAGGCACTCGCTAACGATCCGGCCAACCGCTTCCCCGACCTCGCGGGTTTTGGTCAGGCCTTCCAACAAGCTGCCGCCCGCCCGCCGCGCTCGCATTTTCTCATCGGTATCATCGGCCTGCTTTGCATCATCGTCGCGATCTTCTTCGTCACCCGCCCCGCCCCGTTTCCCAAACGGTTCCAGAGCGGGAAAATCCACGTGAATGAAAACCGCGCGCAATTCATGCAAATCGACCTTACCCTGCAAAGAGACGGCGGATTTTTCGCGAAAATCCGCACCACCAGTCTGGATCCGTTGTTCGGCTTCGACGGTCGGGTCCACATGGTCTTTCGCGATGCCACGGGCCGGATCGTCCACGACCTCATGACCGATGGTTATGGCGTTAACGGTCGCCTCATCCCCGGTTCCAAGCACGACCGCCTCGACAACTGGAATAGCAACATCCCGCCCAAGGCCGCCCCCCTTGTGGCCTCCGTGGATTTTCTGGCCGCCCCGAGCGCCAGAACCTTGGAAGAACGCGCCACGATCAACCAACAGGCAGTTCAAAAGGACCTTAAAGCCATCAAAGCGGGAGCTGCCGCCGGCATCGAAGCCCTGTCGAGAATGCTCTCCCGCATTCCTCCCGAAAAAAAGGAGCCGCCGGCGACCGAATGAAAATCAGTCTGGACTAGCCTCACGGTGCTGCGGTCTGTATGGGGACCGCGCCTATCGCACAAGACCTTCTCAGGACGTGTCTTGAATCCTGAATTCCACTCAATTTTCCCGCCATGACACCCCGCTTTTTGCTCCCATTGTTCGCGATCTTTTCGTCCCCCGCGCAAGCGGTCTCCGTCGTCATCGACACCTTCTCCGGTTCCTACCTGAGCCGCGACATCGCCTATCCCGGTGACGGTATTCTGAGCATCCGCATCACCGGCGACACCAACGACTCCTTCCTCTCCACCACCACCGGAAACGCCACCGCCACCGCCTTTTCCAAAAGCGCCATCATGCTCGCCGACCGCGATGCCAGCACCACCGACCTTCGCCTCACCTTCAGCACTCCCGTCACCCAGCTCATCGTCACCTTCACCGATGTGGATTCCGATTTGGGTTCCTCCCTCGTCACCGGCCTGACGCCGAACGATCTGCTCGTCGCCTACGACTACGCCGGAACTGCTACCGCTACCTCGTCAGGCAGTAACGCCCCCACGGTTCCTGCCGGAGCCACCGCCTCCCCGCTCACCGTGCTGGGCCAGCTCGTCCAGGCCTCGAACACCACCACCCGGGCCATCGCCACCTTCAGTTTCTCCTCCCCGCAGACCTTCGTCCGCATCAACTACCAGAATGGAATCAACGGCAGTACCGGCGGCGGAGTCGGCGTGACCGGCATCACCTTCGAAGCCGTCCCGGAGCCCTCCGCCGCAGCTCTGCTCGCCCTCTCGGCGCTCGCCCTCCTCCGCCGCAGGCGATAAGGAGAGGGAACACTCCTGTTCCCTCAAAAACCAAGGGATCCGCGATGGGAAAGCAGACATTTGTCTTGAAGTGACTCCTCATTTGTCCAATGTTTCAGCCATGAGTCAGGCAATCTTCGACCTCAACGAAAGCACCCCCGCCGCCATGATGCGGCGCATCCGCAGCGGCCTGCCTGCGGAAAGCTTCGTCCAAGCCGCCGAAAAACTCGGCGTCTCCCAGGAAATGCTCGCCACCAAACTCGGCCTCGTCGCCCGCACGCTCAACCGCAAGCGCAGGGCCCGGGAAAAACTATCCCCTCAGGAATCCGAGCGCATCCTGAGGGTCGCCCGCGTTTGGAACCGGGCGCGCACCTTGTTCCGCAACGATGACGCCATCGCGGAATGGCTGCTGCGTCCCAGTGCTTCGCTCGATCATGCGGCGCCCTTGGATTTGCTGGATACCGACATCGGCACGGCTGAAGTGGAGGGCCTCATCACCGGACTCGCCTACGGGAATTTCCAATAAATCCCCATGCTTCTCCACCGCATTTGCGCTGCGGAATTCGGCAGCACCGCCCAGGCCGCGTTCAGTGGCCAGGGTGGCGTGTACGGCTCCGGACGATGGCACCAACGCGGACGCCCCATCGTTTACACGGCGGCGCACCGGTCCCTCGCCTTGTTGGAAATCATGGTGCATCTCGATGCCCGCTGGCCGTTGCAGCCGATGGTGGCATGGGAAATCGAAGTTCCCGAACCAGCCATCCGGATCCCCGCCGATCTGCCGGCGGATTGGAAATCCAATCTCCAAGGCACCCGCGCCTACGGCGAAAAATGGCTTTCAAACCAGGAATCCGCCGCCCTGCGCGTGCCAAGCGTGATCGTCCCTGCGGAATTCAACGTCCTGCTCAATCCCGCGCACCCGGACTTCCGTCTCGACTGGGTGCGAAGCGGACCCGAGTCCGTGGAAATCGACCCCCGCCTGCTCTGACCCAGACGCGAAGCTGGAGCGCGGAACTTCAGTCCGCGCGTCAGGATGCGGAAACGTGGCGGCGGTTTCCAACCGCCATGCCCGAATCCATCCAATTGGATGGCACCACGAATCCTACGAATCTCACGAATCTTTAATCCCTTATGACTTTTATTCACCTCATCTGAAGAGCGCGTTCAATCACGCCTGTAACCCTCTCATTTTCCGTGTATTCTGTGTGTTCCGTGGTTCCTCATCTTCCTGTTTAGGCTAACGTTGAGGCACAGCCTCTGATCCGGGAATGGAGAATAAGGAAGGCTGGAAGGCTGGAAATACCCGATGACCCAAGGTTTTCAGGATCCCATTGCCGCGAGACACGGCAACCACGGTCGGCACTCCATCCGCCAAGGTCAATTTCACCTCCCATCAGACTGTCGCCGGACGCCTCCCGTCCCATCTGAAAGTTTTTTCAAAATCCCTGTCACATTTCCGGATTCCTCCCGTTTCCCCGGATGCAGGTGATTGATGTCGGGTATCCCGACTCCGATTTCCGGTGAATTGCAAAAGCGGCCCGCAGCATGGATTCCACCCCCCGGCTGCGGGCCGCTCCTTTCACCGGACCACCGAATTCATCCCGCCCGAAAAATATTTCACAATTTCTGTCACATTTCCCCGCCGCCTCCGTTTCCCCCGATGAAGCCATGAAAATCCCCTTCATTTCGTCACCGTCATCCTCACATCCCCAGCCCCACCCAGACACCATGCAAGAAGTCCTAGAAATCGTCGAAAAGGCAAAAACCGCCTTCGCCACCCAGCTTCAGGAACTCGCCACCCGTGGCGGGCTATCCAAGGAAATGTATGTGCGCTACCTCACTTTCCAATACCACCTCACCAAGGGCGTGCAACGCCACTTCCTCAAAGTGGCCGGGCACCCGCGGCTCAGCGGAAAAGCCGGACTAAGGAGTTTCCTCTTCAAATTCGGCCTCGAAGAAGAGGCGCACTACAAAGTCGCCGAAATCGATCTGGAGCGCATGGGCGAGAAGCCGCTGCCCTGTCCGCTCGATGTCAGCCTCTGGTGGGCCTACTTCGATCAAATCGTCGAGCATCGTCCCTTCGTCCGTCTCGGAGCCACCTGTGTTCTCGAAAACCTCGGAGCTGGTGCCGGTGCGCTCGGCCACCGTTTGCTCGATGAAGCGAACTTCCTCACCAAGTCGAACACCCGCTTCCTCACCATCCACTTCCACGAGCTCCTCCCGCACGGCGATCAAATCATCAGCGCCCTCACCAGCGCGCCGCTCGAACCGCTCGATCTGGAGGAACTCGTCGAAGGAGCCAACATCGGCTCCATCCTCTATCTCCGCATGGTCGCCTGGGCCACCTTCACCGACCCGCTGACCACCCAGCTGTTTGATCCGAGTTCCTCCCTTCATCGCTCCGAGGCCGGCGCGAAATACTCGGATCTCGAAGAACTCGTCGCCTACTGATCTCGATGCGTTTTGGCGGACTTACAGAAAGAGGCTTTGGGATGATGGCAGTGGCGGGATCAAATTTCGATCCCGCTTTGCTGCCCGCTTCGATTGATCTTTCTTTTCGCTACAACGAGACGCTTGCCAAGTCCGCGATTGATGCGGTGAGGCGGGCCAGACTCATTTCCTACGTTGAGCGAGGGATCATACCTCCCTCCGCATTCCGTGAGCCGGACAAATACCACGACGCGCGGGATGAAGGCTGCATCCATCTCGTCCTCCACCGGGGAAACTGCCTGTTGGGAGCGATCCGTTGTCAGTTCCATCGGAAAGTATTGAGGCCGCGCGATCCTCAGCCCTTGTTCCGTGAAATGATGGAACGCTCCGGTGTCGCCGAGGCCGACATCCAACTCGTCCAAAGCCTCATGGAAGGCGGAACCGATCCTTCTCACAGCTATTGCGAAACTAGCAGTTGGCTCTCCAATCCCGATCTCCGGAAAAATACCAGCCTGGGAATGCTGTTGCCGGCCGCCGTTTGGGGCTTTGGGAATACGCTGACTGAGTTTCAAGGAATCTCCACCTTGCGCGCATCCAATAAAGCCGCTGCCGTTCTGGCACACCTCGGCGGGGAATCCATCCGCCACGGAGAACGTGAGATGCGCTTTGAAGACCCATTCTACCGCGGCCCGGTCCAGTTGATGCGGATGCATTCTCGGATCTATGACCCCACCATCGCTATGACGGTGGAGTCTTGTCGGCAGATGATTTCAAGTGGGGGGGTCTTGATGACATAAATAAATAGTAACGTAAATGAACCTTTCCTGATTTTCTATCACCATTTTCAGTTCAACTCATTTCAATAAATAAACATCCATGAGAACACAAAAAATAACCATCGAACTGCCTGGAGCTCCGAAGTTTGTTCCGCCTATCGTTGGTGGGGATGCTGAATTCAAGGGTCACGGTCCCGACGTTCACGTTTCTGCGCGGCTTCGTGTGCGGAATGGGAATGAGTTGTGGGTGACGGTCACGATGCATGCCAAGGAGACGAAGAAGGACTATACGGAAGTAAGCGGATCCGCTGATTATTTAATGTGGAAACATGAGGGCGGCGCGATTCTGCGAATTGTTTCCGATTTGTTCTCCGAATGCAGATACAAAGACACGGATCATGCCGATGACATCTTGGTGCTGGGAGTGGGGGAGTTGGTGAGGGAGTTCCGTTGTGTCGGTGACACGAAGGGACACGAGGCGGGATCGAGAACGGGCGTCAGCATAAATCTCAACCCGGTAACCATTGAAGTTGCAGTATGAAGAAACGAAATAACAGGCTTAGCCGTGGAAAATTGAAGTCAGCACACGAAGAATCAATGCCATCAAAAATCGCTTGGATTACCTCTGCATCCTACCTTGCGGTATTTCTGATTATTCTATCAATTTTATGCCTGGGTTTTGAACTGGGCAATAATTACGCAAATATCTACGCGCACCTATTTCTTTACCCGATATTCAGCGGGGTGATTTCGGTATTCATGCTCGTAAAGGGAATGGTTATCACTGGCTCATTTTTCTTCAGTTTACACTTGAAAAAAGTTCTGCTTGTACCTCTTGGAGCTT
>JAIFNK010000047.1 GCA_020047775.1 Akkermansia sp.
CGGCGCACCAGTCGCCGATGGCGGCGGTGTCGTAGCCGCGGCCGCGGAGCAGAGTGGGGAGGGTGACAATGCGCTTTTTCGCGGCCTCGACGGTTTCCTGGTTGGGATACATTTGGCGGATGCCGTGGCTTTGCGGGTATTGGGAGGACATCAGCTGGACGCCGGATTCCATGGTGGAGGCGATGGCGGTGTAGCAGCGTTGGAAATTCGACGAGCGGCTGGCGAGGGCGTCGATGGTGGGGGATACGCCGCCTTGGGCGAGGCCGTCGGTGCGCTGGGGGCGGTAGCCATTGGCACCGATGCTGTCGCCGCGCAGGGAATCGGAGCCGATGATGATGACATTCATCGGCCGGCCGGTCGCTGCGGTCTTGTCGGTGTGGCTTTGCGGCAAATGACTGATGCCGGCGGTGAGGCCGATGCCGCAGACGACCAGCGTCGCTGCAATCATGCCGACACGCCCACGGCGGCGGATGTGCCAGTAGCCGACATAGGCGATGACGGCGAGGGGAAGCAGGGTGAAAATGAGCAGCAGGCAGGTGGGTTTCAAGCCGGCGGGGATGAGCTCCAGCGCTTTGTAATACCAGTGTCCGAACTCCGCCTCGTTCAGGAAATACGGCCGCGTTTCGACCAGTCGGAGGGTGAAGAATCCATGGATGAGTGCGGTTAGTCCGAGGCTGCGCAGGACGATGGCCGGGAATTTGCGGAATTTCGAAGAAGTCGTCCAGATTGCCACGAACGGCTGCGCGAGAACGGCGGCGGCGAGGGCCAGGACAAAATAGGCGATGAGCATCTGGAGGTTCTCGAGAACGAGAAATCCCAAATACTTGTCGCGGGCGAGAGCGCTGAACTTGTTCGCCATTTCACCCGAGGTCTGGGTGAGTTTCAGGAGGGCGGCGATGTATTGATAGAGAAAGAAGAACGATGATCCCAACAGGACCGGGAGGAATCCAGTCGCAGGGGCCGGTGGCTGGTTTTCAGTGGAGGTGTTCAATGGCGCTGAGGCTCGTCGGATGGCGGTGAATATCAAGACCTGGATTTCAGGTTTCCGGAGGGTCCAGATAAATCCACCTCGGACTCATCAGCTTTTCGATGACGAGTCCATGCCGGGACTGGGAACCATGGGGGATGGTGACCCTGAGGATGACGGACGCGTAATTTTCACCGCTCTGTTTCAAAAGGTCGAGCAGTTCGGTCGAGACGGGGTCGGTCGTTTTTGCATAGCCGAAGAGGGCTTCGTCGCTGTCCAGCGCCGTGAGGCGGAAGCAGTTCCAGATCGACGAGTCCGCGAACTCGTGGCTGAAAAAATGGTCGCGTTCGAGGTAAACCCGGAAGTCGAGTGAGACTCCGGCAGGCCGCTCGCGGGCAAACGCATCCCATTTCATCGGCTGCCGGCAAACGAGGGTTTCCCAGTCGATTTTCGGTTCGCCCGAGTCGGTGATTTCGATGATGAGATTGCGCGTTTCGTGGTTTTTCAGCTCCACGGACTGCATCCAGAAGTTCGCTCGGTTGTCGAGGGTGAGCGGTTGGAGGATTTTTGTCCGGAGAACCGGGTTCACTCGAATGGCTCGTTCTTCGTGGTATTGGGAAATGAGCGGGCTGACCCGTTCGGGGTGCCGGACGTGTTGGGCAAGCGTTTCGGTCTTCGACGCTTGGAAAAACTTCCGCGTGACGGATTCAATCCTTTCAACCAGTTGGTTGGGGCTCGGATTCTCCCTGGTTTCCTCGTCCAAGGCTGGTTCGGTGGACACGTGAATTTGGTCCTCTTGGGCGTCGGCGTCACGAATCTTGCCTACCGACCAGACGGCGGCTCCGGTGAGCAGGATTCCTGCGAGCGTCAACCAGCCCCAGTAGATGCGCCGGCGACGGGTTTGAGCCTGGTCCCGGTGTTTCTTGGGATCGTCTGGACGTGAGGAAATCGAACCGATCAGTAAATCGATCCCCGGTTGATGGGTGCGGAGCGCGCCCGCTTCGTGTGGAGGTGAACCAGGCCGCATGCCTGCTTGGGGGATTTCCTCGGGGACTTCCTGGGGGACTTCCAGCCGCAATGGCTGCCCGGTTTCCAGGGGTTCCATCGCATTCATTCCCTGCAGGCGGAGGATCGGCTTGAGCTTCCCCTCCGTCCCATCCACTGGTATCAGCTTGAACGCCTGTTTGTTCCGTGCCATCTGCGGGGCAAACAAAGCTGCAAAAGTCCATCGACGCAACGCAACTCTCGCTCTAAATCTCCGGCGCAAACCACCATGCCACCCCCACCGCGCATCCTCATCGTTACCGCCGCCTTTGGTGAGGGCCACAACAGCGCCGCCCGCAACATGGCTCTCGCGCTCGATGCCGCGGGTGCCGTCACCCAGGTGAGCGACCCGTGCATGCTCGGCACTCCCCGCCTGACCGCCGTCGTCAACAGCGCTTACCGCTACGTGACCACGAATTTCCCGAAGATCTGGGCGAAAATCTATTATTCCACCGACCGCTGTGACCTCGGTAAACAACGCTCGCGGCCGATGCGGGTGGTTGAAGCCTCGCTGGCGGATTTGATCAGGGAATTCAAACCGGACGCCGTCGTCAGCACCTATCCGCTTTATCCGTATTTCATGACGCGAATTCTCGAGGCGTCGGGGGCGAAAATCCCGGTTTTCACGGTCGTCACCGATTCCATCGAAATCAACGCCGCCTGGCTCAGGGCCCGCTGTGAGCGCTGGCTCGTCACCGACCCGTTTACCCGTGAAGCGATGATCCGGAAAGGGCTGCCCGCCGAAAAAATCGTTGATACGGGGTTCCCCGTGAATCCGGCGTTCTCGAAACTCGCCCCCATGGATTCGTCCGCCGGCTGCGATCCCTTCCGCATCCTCTATTTTCCTACCGCCAAGCTGCCCTTCGTCCGCCGTCACGGGCGGGCCTTGCTGGAGGCATCCCCCTCCGTCCACCTGACCATCATCCTTGGCCGGAATGTCCGCCTGCTTTACTCCCGGGCCCGGGAAATCCAGAAGGCCTACCCTGGCCGCGTCCGGCTCATCGGCTGGACCCGCCGAGTCCCCCAACTCCTCACCCGACACCACCTCGTCGTCGGCAAAGCCGGTGGCGCGACCGTGCATGAGGCCATCGCCGCCCGTTGCCCAATGCTCATCCACCACCTCGTGCCCGGTCAGGAGGAGGGAAACCTGCGGTTGCTCGAAAGAATCGGTGGCGGCCGCCTCGCCGGGACGCCTCAAGCGCTCACTCGCTGCGTCGCCGACCTGCTCGCCGACCACGCCGCCGGCTGGCGCATGATGAAAAACGCCCTCGCCTGCCACAACCGCAATGCCGGTGCCATCACCGCCGCCACTTTCATCCTGCAAGAAATCTCAAATCTGAACTCTCAAATCTCAAATCCCGAGTCATGACCTTTCTCTTCGACCTTGGCCGCGTCCTCCTCGACTTCAATTTCGAACCCTCACTGGCGCGTTTGTTCCCCCCAGGCACGGTGGATTCCGCAGAGCGCGTGAATCGACTGATGGAGCGCAAGGACGAATTCGAAGCGGGAAGAATCGACGAGGAAAGTTATATCACCTGGGCGCTGGAAGTGCTCGATACCGATGTCACTCCCGACGAATTCCGGGACGCCTGGCAGCAGATCTTCACGCCCCACGAGCCAATGTGGCAAACGGTGCGCAAACTCGCCGCCGACGGTCACCGGCTGATCCTTTTCTCCAACACCAACGCCATCCACTGCCCGTGGGTCTTCGAACAATATCCGGAGTTAGCCCTGTTTTCCGAGGCCGTGCTTTCCTATCAGACCGGCTTCGTCAAACCCGATCCTGAAATCTATCACCACGCCATCCGCGTGCACGGACTCGTCCCGGAGGAGACCCTCTACATCGACGATCTCCCGCAGAACATCGCCACCGGCCGCGACCTCGGATTCCGCACCTGGCAATACGACATGAAGGACCACGCCGCCTTCGAAACCTGGCTCGCGGAAAACCTGAAGTCTTAATCTCTCAACTATCAACTCTCCACTCTCAACTTCTTCCATGTCCACCCTCACCATCGCCGGACGCGAATTCAGCTCCCGCCTTTTCCTCGGCACCGGCAAGTTCCCGTCGAATGAAGCCATGCGCGACGCCCTCGCCGCCAGCGGCACACAGATCGTCACCGTCGCCCTCCGCCGCGCCGACCTCAGCGGCAAGCTCGATCCCTACGCCAACATCCTCGAATTCATCGACCCGGGAAAATACCTGTTACTCCCTAACACCAGCGGCGCGATGAACGCCGGGGAGGCCGTGCGTCTCGCCCGCCTCGCCGCCGCCGCCGGACTGCCCAAGTGGATCAAACTCGAAATCCATCCGGATCCCACCTATCTGCTTCCGGATCCGATAGAAACCCTCAAGGCCGCGGAAATCCTCGTCAAGGAAGGCTTCACCGTCCTTCCCTACATCAACGCGGACCCCGTGCTCGCCAAGCGGCTCCAGGAAGCCGGCACCGCCACCGTCATGCCGTTAGGCGCGCCCATCGGCTCGAACCGCGGCGTCGTCACCCGCGACCAGATCCGCATCATCATCGAGCAGGCCATCGTCCCCGTCATCGTGGATGCGGGGCTCGGCGCGCCCAGCCACGCCGCCGAGGCGATGGAACTCGGCGCGGACGCCGTGCTCGTCAACACCGCCATCGCCATCGCCAGCGACCCGGCGCGTATGGCCATCGCCTTCAAACAAGCCGTGCAAGCCGGTCGCGAAGCCTATGAACTCGGCCTCCCCGAGCCCTCCGACCATGCCCACGCCACCAGCCCGCTGACCGGTTTTCTGGGGTGAATGCCTCTTCGTAAGTAGTCCCGCTTTCAAGCGGTCTTCTCTTCTGCGGAAGACCGGATGAATCCGGGACTACATGCGAAGACGAGACCCCGCCCTTACTTGCCAAATGGTTTTCCCGGCACCGATGGCACCTCTTCCGGGAGCTTGATCTCTCCTTTTTCAAAATCGGCTGCCGTCGGTGCGCAGGCGAAATTGTAAAGCGGCGACTGTTCGTTGCTCATCAGGTCGCCCCAGCGCACCAGCTCGCCGGTGTATGAGGACATCCGGCCCATGATCGCCACCAGGGTGGACTCGGCGATGCTCTTCGCCTCGTTGAGCGGCTTGCCGGTCAACACACTCCGGATCATGTCCACGTGCTCTTGGATCATGCCGCTGTCGGAATCCATCTTGAACTCGGGAACCTCCACCGTCTTGCCCTTCAATTTCCCACCGCCGTAGCAGACGCCTTCGGTGCCGGTGAAAAGTTCTCCCACCCGACCGTAAGTTCCGGTGATCTGGCGGCACTGGCTGTGGATGTGCACGTCGTCACCGAAGTCGAAATCCACGCTGAAAAAGTCGAACATGTTGCCCGTTTCCCGGCGCGCCCGTCCGCCGAAGCCCACGGCGGTGATTGGCAGGCGGCCGATGAACCAGATCGCCACGTCGAGGTTGTGGACGTGTTGCTCGACGATGTGGTCGCCGGACAGCTCCGTGAAGTTCAGCCAGTTGCGGGTCATGTAGGAGCTGTCGGACTCGCCGGGATTGCGGCGTTTGATCCATGGCACGGTGCCGTTCCACTGCACCACGCCGCCTTTGATTTGTCCAATGGCCCCGGCGTCGATCATCGCCTTGTTCCGCAGGTAGTCGGCCATGTGGCGGCGCTGGGTGCCGGCCACGACCGCCAGTCCCTTCGCCTTGGCCTTTTCACCGGTGGCGATCACCGAGCGGGCTCCGACGGGATCGACGGCCACCGGTTTTTCGATGAAACAATGTTTTCCCGCTTCGACCGCAGCCGCGAAATGAACCGGGCGGAAAGCCGGCGGCGTGGCCATCAGGACGTAGTCGCAATCCGTGGCGATGACCTTTTGATAATTGTCGTAACCGCCGAAGCACTTCTCCGGGGCGAGCCCGTATTTTGTGCCGACGCCCTCCGCCTTGTCCTTGAACGCGTCACCGGTGGCGGTCACTTCCGCCTCGATGCCGAGGATTTTGCAGGCTGCCATGAAATCCTTGAGGGCACCCGTGCCTCGCCCACCGCAGCCGATCAGGCCGACTTTGACTTTTTTCGCACCTGCGGGCAGATCGGCGGAGAATGCGGAGCTGGCGACCAGTCCGATGCCGGCGAGAGTGGAGTTTCCGAGAAATGAGCGGCGGTTCATGGTAGGTTGCGTTTAGGTTGGAATGGAGTTTTGGGAACGAGCGGGTCGCTGTCCATTACCAATTGGATTCCGCCCGCCTATCACCGCCGTGGGAGATTTTTCGTGAATCCCGCAAATTTCCGGACTACAAATAGCGATCCGAAATCCACCACCATGAACAAACTTCTCCTCGCCACCTGGCTCGTTGTCCTGCCCGCGGGAGCCGCCGATATTCTGCTGATTGCCGGCCCCAAGAGCCACGCACCCGGTGCCCACGAACACCCGGCGGGCTGTGAGTTGCTTGCCAAGCAGCTGAAAGCCAGCGATTTGCCCCTAACGGTGGAGGTGAGCCAAGGCTGGCCGCAGGATCCTGCCAAGATCGGCGCTGCCGACACTCTGGTGATTTATAGCGATGGCCTCGCCCAACACGCCGCCGAAGGTCAGGTGGCGGAGCTTCGCAAGCGCTACCAAGCGGGCAAAGGCCTGGTGGTCCTGCATTTCGCCCTGGAACCGGAAAACGCGGAAATGGCCGCGCTGTTCGATGATGCGATCGGCGGTCGCTTCAAGGTCGATTGGTCGGTGAATCCGATCTGGAAAATGATGGCACCGGTCATCGCCAAACATCCCGTCACCCGCGGCGTTGATCCGTTCGAGGTGGAAGAGGAGTTATACTATCACCTGCGGCTGAGAGGGGATGTCACGCCCGTGCTCCAGGCGTTGCCACCTGCCGATTCGCTCGGGGCGGATGGCCCGCGTTCGGGAAATCCGGCGGTGCGCAAGGCTCTCGCCGACAAGCTGCCGCAGACGCTTGCCTGGGTCGTCGACAACGCCAATCAATCGCGTGGTTTTGGTTTTACCGGCGGGCATTTCCATCATCACTGGGCGAATCCGGAATTCCGGCAACTCGTGCTCAACGCCATTGTGTGGACCGCGGGTGTCGAGGTTCCCGAGGGCGGCGTCACGAGCAAGGCGGCTGCCACGCCCGCCTATCAGACCATCGACGAGGCGATCGCCAAGGGGGATCTCGCCGATGTGAAGCTCCACATCGCCGCAAATCCGCAAAGTCTGGGTCAGGGTGGCCGCCCGACCTCGCGCCCGCCGCTCGAACAGGCGGTAATCCGGAACAAGACGGAGATCGCACTCTATCTGTTGGGCGCCGGAGCCGATCCCAATACCGTGAACGCCTCACAACGCACTCCGCTGCACCTCGCCGTGGACCGGAACAACCCGGTCGTCGCGGCGGCCCTGCTCAAGGCGGGGGCGAAACCCAATCAGCGCGACAACGATGGCTGGACTCCGCTGCACCACGCCGCCGCCAAGAATCAGGTTGAAACCGCCAAAGCCATCCTCGCGGGCGGCGCGGATCCGACGACGCTCAGCAAACTCGGCGGCACTCCGCTGCATGAAGCCGCCGCAAGCGGCGGGGCCGAAATCATCCGCCTGTTTCTCGATCGCAAGGTGGATCCCGGCGTGGTCTCAAGCCAGGGTGTCACCGCGCTCGACATCGCCAGGCAATACAAGAACCAGCCGGCAATCGACGAGCTTCAGAAGTGAGCTGTCCGAACCATGGATCCTTTGAAAAGAATCATCCCAACACGCTCGTATCATCCGGGTGTCCTGGCCTTGAGGCGGCTCAGTCCTTTCATGCCCACCCACTTTCCGGACTCCCTGCTTTTTCACAAAATCCTTCGTGAACATCCGACTTCATCCGCTTTTCATCGCCGTTCTCCTCCTCTCCGCCCACTTCCTCATGGCTGCGGAGAAAGCTATCGACTGGCCCGCCTTCCTGCGTCCGCATGACATGGTCTTCGACAAGCTGCCGAAGGCATGGACCGGGGCTCCGCATTTCGGCAATGCCATGGTGGGTTCCATGCTCTATCAGGACGGTGATGCCATCAAGCTCCAGATTTTCCGGGCCGATGTTTTTGACCATCGGGACGACTCCTGGGGGTGGACCGCATACAGCCGGCCGCGCTATCAGATCGGCCATTTCCTGCTCCATCCTGTCGGGAAACCCACCGGTTGCAAGTGGCGCAAGGATCTGTGGAATGCCGAGCTGACCGGAACGATTGCAACGGATAAGGGAGAAATCCGCATCCGTCATTTCACGCATGCGGATGATATGGCGATTGTCACCGAGCTTACGCCGACCGATGGCGAGAAGGGATTCCATTGGACATGGCATCCGGCTGCGGCTGTGACAACGCGGCCGGGTTATCCAACCACGGAGGCTGGTGTCGCGGCCTTTGCGAAGCATTACGGGAAGACGTATGAAAAATCGCTGAACGTTTTCAAGGCCAACCCGGCGGGACGTCTGGAAAAAAACGGGGAGGTGTCGGTCTGGATCCAGGATCTCATGGCCGGAGGCCGGTATGCCACTGCCTGGGGCGAGCATGAGACCGGTGGTGTGCGCACGCACGTCGCCAGCATTGCCAACAGCGATCCCGGCACCGACGCCGGGAAGACAGCGGCGGATGATGTGAAACGTTTCATTTCACACGACCGCCCGGAGTGGGTTGAGAAGCACCGCGCCTGGTGGCACGATTATTATTCAAAAAGTTTTCTAACGATTCCAGACAAGGGCCTTGAGTCGCTCTACTGGCAGACGATTTATCGTTTCGGCTGCACCACGCGTGCCGGGCGGTGTTTCGTGGACACACCCGGTCTCTGGTTCATGGGTGGACAGTGGCCGTACTTCACCACCGACTGGAATATCCAGAGCGCGCTTTGGTCGGTTTACGCCGCCAACCGCCTCGAACAGGGCGAGGAACTGGTGAACCGGCTGCACGCGGGGCGTGAAGAGTTGGTCAAGGCGGTTAGGCCTGTGGAATGGCAGAATGATTCGGCCTTCCTACCGCTCGCGGTGGCTCTCGACATGATTGGAAACCGCGAACAGGACATGCGCTATTACGATCTTCTCGGCCTGTTGCCATGGACTCTGAACAACGCGTGGAGCCAGTATCGTTTTTCGATGGACGACACCATGCTGCGTGACACGATCTATCCGCTCCTGCGCCGTGCCGCCAACCTTTACCTCCACGTGGTTGAGGAGGGGGCCGACGGCAAACTGCATCTGCCGCCAACCTATTCGCCTGAATCCGGAGTA
>JAIFNK010000192.1 GCA_020047775.1 Akkermansia sp.
GACGCCGCTACATCAGCCCGGCGCTCGCCGAGCAGCTCGCCGGCGCACTCGCCGGAGAACCCGCCGGAACTTCCCACGAAACTCTCTCAAACCGCGAGCTCCAGGTCTTGCGCTTGATCGCCCTCGGGAAATCGATCAAGGAAATCAGCGCAGACCTCGCCCTGAGCGCGAAGACGGTGGCCACTTATCGCAGCCGCATCGCCGAGAAAATGGGGTTGTCGTCCAATGTCGAACTCACGCGCTACGCGATGCAGCACCATTTGGTGGATTGAATCCCGTTCGAATGAAAAAACCTGCGGTCTTGTAGGGAAAACTACCTACGTGAAATAGAGGATATCTCCACTGTAATTCCCGCAAATCCCGGCCATACTTCGGGTGTTGGCCATCGGTTCATTGACTTTGCCCGAGTTCCGCAAGTGTGGGTTGCGGTGAGGCAATATTAGGAACGCCGTCTTTCCGGGGGGGAGGGCGGCGTTCTGCTTTTACTCCCCAGGCATCATGTAGGAGAGCAGCGTGCCGAGCTGCTCGCGCAACTTGGAGCGGGGCACGATGGCATCAATCAAGCCGTGCTCGAGCATGAACTCCGCCGTCTGGAAGCCTGCCGGAAGATTCTGGTGGGTCGTCTCCTTGACCACCCGCGGCCCGGCAAACCCAATCATGCATTTGGGCTCGGCGAGATTGATGTCCCCGATGGTCGCAAACGAAGCCGTCACTCCGCCGGTCGTCGGATGGGTGAGCAGGGAAATATATGGCAGCTTGGCCTCGGACAAGCGGGCCAGCGCGCCGCACGTCTTGGCCATCTGCATCAGTGAAAGCATGCCTTCCTGCATCCGCGCCCCGGATGAGGCGGAAACAATGATCATGCCGCGCTTCTCGGCGATGGCCATCTCGATGGCGCGGGTGATTTTTTCACCCACCACCGAGCCCATCGACCCGGCAAAAAACTTGAAATCCATGACGGCGATCATGGCACGCTGGCCGTGGATGGTGAGGCGGCCCGAAATCACGGCGTCGTCGAGGCCGGTCTTCTCACGCAGGCCGGCGGTTTTTTCGGCGTAGCCCGCGAAGCCGAGCGGGTTGGCGGAGATCAGGCCGGTTTCCGTCTCCTCGAACGAACCCGGATCGGCGAGCAACTCGATGCGCTCGCGGGAATCGATGAGAAAATGGTGGCTGCAATGCACGCAGACGTGGAGGTTCTGCTTGAGTTCGAGCGTGTGGATCATCGCGCCGCAGTCCGGGCACTTGCCCCAGAGGCCTTCCGGCATGTCTTCACGGCGATCGAGGGTGCGCAGGCGGGGTTTGCTGAAAATGCCCATGGGAGTTGGAAAGTTGCGGTCTGGCACGAGCTGCCGCAGCGGAAGACTCGTTACGGGCGAAGCTAGCCGCCGCGATGGATGACGACAATCCCCTTTTGAAAGTTCTGCGTCCTCCCGGTCAAACCCCGCGAAATCAGTGCCCGATGTCCGCCGGGGTGTGACCCATAACCATGTCGAACTTCGCGGCGAGCTCGCCCCGGTCTTGGATCGGATCAAGATCCGCCCGGCGTGATCGCGGCCACGTCCTTGCCCGCCAGCCAGCCCTTGAGACTGGCGCCGGGGACTTCAATGTATTGGAAATCGCCGTTTTTCGCGCCGAGGCGGACGCTGCGCCCCGGACCGGGCGTGCCCAGGGACTCGGCCTTTTCAAATGGCGAGAGCCGGACGGTCGCCGCTTCGGATAGAACGATGCCGCGGGCGCCCTCGCCGCGGCGTAGATAGAGCGCCGAGCCCGCGGCGGCGATGAGAAGTCCGGCCACCCCGGCGGAAACCAGCACCCCGCGGCGCGGCAGTTTCACCGCACCTGCGACGACCGAGAGGCTGCCGAGGAACAACGCGGATCCTGCTAACAGCCACGACCATTCGTTCCTGCTCAACCGGCTAACGACAGCATCCAGCCACGGATGAAGCCCGTTTTCCTCGAACGCGGTGGCGGCCTTGCGGGCGAGCGCGAGGTTGGCTAGCAGATCCGGATCACGCGGCGTCAGCAGGCGGGCGCGCTCGTAGGCGAGGATGGCCGGGCCGTATTGCCTGAGCTGCTGATAGCTGTTACCGAGATTGTAATAAACGGCGGCACGCGGGCCTTCCGCAGCGATGATTTTCTCGTAGCTGGCAGCGGCTCCGGCGAAGTCGCCGGCTTTGAATTGTTGATTCGCCTGATCGAATTCGTCGGCGAAAACCGTCAATGCGCTCGTGATAAAGCACAACAGACCGAGGAGGAAATTCTTGTTCATGTCAGCGGGCGGATGGAGTGAGGGACGCCATCGCTTCATCGAGCAAGGCGCGCCATTGCGGCAGGATTTCGCCGGTGGATTGGCGGTTGTATTCGTGGAGATCCGCCTCGCGGAAAAACCGGGCGACCGGCGAGTCCTCGGAGATGCGCGCGCTGACTTCGGCCAGCGTGATCGCTTGCGCCGGTTGGTTCCACATCGCACCAAGCCGCTGCTGGATGGCAAGCCGCGCGGCCGCGAAATAACCGGTGACATCCCGGGCGGCGGCGCATTTTCCGGCCGCTTCGAGTGCGTCCCGGGTCGCCGCTTCCATCGCCGCCAGCGCACGCCTTTTCGGATCATCCCGGCGGCGGCGCAGCAGATTGAGGATTCCTCCCAGCACACCAAGCAACCCGGAGACGGCAAGCAGCTGGATGAACAAAGGCCGCGAAACCAGCGGCACCAGCACGCCAACCGGGGAAATTTCCAAATGCTGCCCGATCAATCCCGCGCTCTTCCTTTTCTCCGACTCCTTCACCTCCGGAGCGGCGGCGGGTTCCGCATCGACGATGTCCGCCCCGGCAACCTGGATGTTTTTCACCGGGCTGGTGATCGTCTTGTAAGCCTCGGCGGCGGGATCGAAATAACTGAAACCCAGCGCGATGTCCTGCGCTCCGCCCTTGCGCGGCACCGCGCTGAACTGGAAACTCTTGCTGCCGGAAAACGACGCTTCATCGCCCGCCGCGAACTCCTCCTTGCCGGAATAAGTCTTCCAAGCATCCGCCGGAGTGAGTTCGGGAGCTTTCAACAGCGAGAAATTCCCCGAGCCGCCGATCCTGGCGATGATCTGTTGGGGCTCGCCGGTTTTCCAGTTGTCGGGAATCTGCGAGGCTTCGAACTTGAAATCCCCCACCGCTCCGGTGAAGCCATCAGGACGACCCTCGGTCGGTAGCGGGCGCACTTCGATTTCCTGATCCACCGACTTGAGTGTCACGTCCTTCTGGATCATCGGCGTGTTCATCTGGTCGAAGACGCTGTCGAAAAACGGATCGTCGAATGGACCGCCCATCCGCCGGCGCGGCTGCTTGAGCGCGGCGGTGTCGCGCACCGCCACGGTGGCGTTCACCGAAAGCGACGCGGGATATTTCCCCGCCTTGGTCGCGGAAATCCCGCCGAACCAGGTGACGACGAGGTAGCGTTTTCCATCCTTCATCTCCTGCGTCTGCTGCGGTTGGCCGCTGACGTTGTGAAGCGTGAACGCCTTGCCTTCCGGCTGGATCCCGCTGCGCAGGTTCGCCCGTGAATCCGCCGGCAGCCATGCGCGGATGCGCACCGGCGCGATCTCGCCGACATACGCGTGCTTCCGCTTGCTGTCCGCCAGCTCGACGGTTAGGAAGCCGAACCGGTTCTCCCCGGTATCGGCCGCTTCTTCCGGCGCAGGTTGCTGCTGGCCCGGTGGAGTCGGCGGCATCCCCGCCGGAGGCTGCGCGGCACCGGCATTGAGGACCTTGAGCTTGAGCGGCTGGGTGGAGAATCTTTTCCCATCGACCATGACGTCGATCGCCGGAATCTGATAGTCTCCGGGAACATTCGCCCCTACGACATAGGTGTAGGTCACGGAAACGGTGGTATGGCCGTTGAACAACTGCATCTGCTGGCTCTGTCCGCGCGGCTGCACGATGAGGTTTTCGACCGCCGGAATCTCAGGCTTCCCCGCCTTGCCGCCGGACACCTTCAGGGTCAGCACCGCACCATTTCCCGCAGGCACGGAATCGCGGTCGAGCGTCGCCTCCACTTCCGCCGCGTTGGCGATGGAAATCATCATGACGAACGCCGCGAAGACTCTCGCCGGAAAATTGAAAACAGTTACCATGTCTTGCCTTTGGTCGAGTTGTCAGGTTTTGAGAAACGCGTCCGCTGCGGCTGCGGGATGGGGATCACCGTGCGCTCGTCCTGGCGCAAGGCTTCGAGAAGTTGCTTGGCTTCCTCCGGAGTCATCTCCTGCTTTTGGGCGCGCTCGTTGCTCATTTCACCTTCCTGTTTTTCCCCGGATTTCTCATCGCCATTTTTCGTGTCCTTGCCGTCTTTCTTGTCGCCCTCTTTGGAATCCTTGCCATCCTCGGGCTTCTCTCCAGCTTTGGGATCTTTTCCATCCTTGTTGTCCTTCTTGTCGCCAGGCTTCTCGCCGTCCTTGGGATCTTTCCCGTCTTTGTCATCCTTCTTGTCGCCGGGCTTTTCGCCATCTTTGGGGTCCTTGCCATCCTCAGGTTTCTCACCGTCCTTCGGATCCTTGCCATCCTTGTTGTCTTTCTGTTCCTTCTGCTCTTTGTCGTCCTTCTTATCCTGATCGTCCTTCTTATCTTTATCGTCCTTCTTGTCGTCCTTTTTCTGCTGTTTTTTCAGTTCTTCGAGCTTCTTCTCGACCAGCGCCTTGTTGAACACGGCGTCCTCATCCGAGCCGTTCAGGGAAAGCGCGTCCTGGTAAGCCTTGATGGATTCCTCCCAGGTTTTGATCGTCGCTTCGGGATCCTTTTCCAGCGTGCCCTGACCGGTCCGATAGAGCGTGTTTCCAAGGTTGTAATACGACCGCTGCTGGAGCGCCAGATCCTGGGTCCGCAGGGAAGAACGCAGGGACTCGGAAGCCTTCGCGAAATCTCCCTTGGTATAAGCTTCGGTGCCTTCGTTGTAAATTTTCCGCGGGTCTTGATTCGCGCTGCCATCCAGCGCGGACGTTGCGATAAATCCAAGCACCAGAACCGCCGTGGTCTGCGGAGTGATCTTGTGCCGCCGCGCCACCGACGGGAGGGCGCGGACTTTCTTCGCCCGGCGTCGGTCCACCATGAAAAATTCCACCAGCAGGCAGGCGATCGCCAAGCCCAGCGGCCACTCGAAGCGCTCCAGCGGGATGCGCTCCATCCGCTGGTCCCGCTCGGTCTTCGGCACCAGCCGCAGCTTCTCTTGATAGATCGTGGTGAGTCCCTCCGCCCCGCGGCCGAGCGGGACGTAAAGCGCGTTGGTTTCCTCCGCGATTTTTTTCAACGTGGATTCATCCAGCGTGGTCGTCACCACTTTCCCGGATTCATCGCGAACGAAATCCGTGCGGCCGTTGCGCATCTTGATGGGAATGTTAGCACCCTCGGGGCTGCCGACGCCGACGGTATAAATGGCCATGCCTTTTTTCGCCGCAGCCTTGGCGGCGTCGATCACGTCGCCCTGGAGATCCTCTCCATCGGTGAGCAGGACGAGCACGCGGTGGTTGTTGCCGTTTTCATCGAAAAGCCGTTCCGCCTCCTTGATCGCGCTCGCCAGGTCGGTGCCTTGCCGTGGGATGAGGTCGGTATCGAGCGCGTTGAGCGACTCGCGGAACGCCTCGTAATCGAGCGTCAGCGGACACAGCGCGAAGGCACTGCCGGCGAACGGAATCAGACCCACGCGGTCGCCTTCCAAACGGCTGACGAAATCAATGATGCCCAGCCGCGCGCGTTCGAGACGGTTCGGCGTTAGATCCTCCGCCAACATGCTGCGCGAGGTATCCACGGCGAACAGGATGTCGATGCCCTTGCGCTTCACCTCACGCCACTCGTAGCCCTTTTGCGGCCGCGCGATGGCGGTGAAAATCATCAGGATCGCCAGCAGCCACAGCCCGCGCTTGAGGTTGCGCAGCCACGGGGAAAATCCTTCGGTCAGGCGTTGCCGGAAACGCGGGTGCACCAGCTTCGCCAAATCCGCCTCGCGGCGGCGGTCGAAGCGGATGAACAAGCCGACGATGCCCGCGCACACGACGAGGCCGACGAGGATCCAGACCGGTTGGGCGAATTGTAATGAGGAGTCGTCCATGGTTCGAGTTAGGGAAGTCTGCGGAAGCGGGTTTGACTCAGGACCAGTTCCAACAGGAGCAGGCAGAGTCCGGGAACGAGGAACCACAGGAAGAGTTCGTCATACTGTTGGTATTTCTTGAGCTTGCGGGTGGTTTTTTCGAGCTGGTTGATCGAGTCGTAGATTTTTTCCAGCGACCCGGTATCCGTCGCGCGGAACGACTGCCCGCCGGTCGCAGCGGCGACTTCACGCAGCATTTCCTCATCGATTTCCACCTTCATCGTCTGCAAGTGGGTGCGGCCGAAGGCGTCCTGCACCGGCACGGGAGCTTCACCACGGATGCCGGCGCCGATGGTGTAAATTTTGATGCCAAGTGCCTTCGCCGCCTCGGCGGCGGTGAGCGGATTCACCGCACCGGCGTTGTTCACCCCGTCGGTTAGGAGAATGATGATCCGGGATTTTGCGGTGGAATCCTTGAGGTGATCCACCGAGGATGCGATGGCGGAACCAATGGCGGTGCCATCCTCGACCTGGCCCATTTTTACATCCGCCAGGCGCTTGCCGAGGAAATCGTGGTCAAGCGTGAGCGGGCTGACCAGATAGGGCCGACCGGCGAAGGCGACCATGCCGAGCTTGTCGTTAGGTCGCTGGCCGACGAATTTTCCGACGACGTTTTTCACCACTTCAAGGCGGTTCACCGGCTTGCCTTCGAGCTCGAAATCCAGCGCTTCCATCGAGCCGGAAACATCCAGCGTGAGCACGATGTCGATCCCGCTGGCCTCGATCTCGGAAGACCCCTTGCCATGACGCGGCCGGGCGAAGGCGACGATGAGCAGCGCGAATGATAGAAGCCCGAGGAACGCCATGAGACGCCCGGCTTTCGAGCGGGTTTTTGCGCCGACATGGATGGCATCGTCGGTGGATGGCATTCGGATCGCAACGGGCCTGCCCCAGCGGCCTTTCCAGATCGCGAGAACCGGCAGGAGCAGCAGGAGGAACAGGAATTCCGGATGCAGAAACTGGAAACTCTCGGTCATGGCGTGGCGGCTCGGGACGTGGAGCGGATGAAATTGCGGGCGGCGTCTAGCAACTCCCCGCGCTGGGTGGAATCGAGGTTGGATCCGGCGAATTTCGCGAGGTCGCAGGATTTTAAAAAGATCCGCAAGTGGTCGCTCTCACCGATGAGTGACGAGCTTTCTTGTTTCGCCAGATCGTGGAGAAACTCCTCGGTCGTGCGGCGCGGCGCGGCCAGTCCGAAACGCTCGGCGATGTATTGCCTAACCGTCTGCGCCGCGCGGTTGGCGAAGGCTTCCGCGGCGAGGGCTTCGCGGGTCGCCTCAAGTTCTGCCAGAGACGCGAGCGCGACTTCCGGCGGACTCTTGAGCTGTTGCTTGCGGGCTCGCTTTTTCCAAAGATAGGCGGCGAGCGTTAACAGGAGGATGCCACCGCCGACGGAGCTGTAGAGCACGACCGGCGGCTTCCCGGCCACGGGGATTTCCACCAGCGCCTTCGGCCCGCGGATGTCTTCGGCGGCATCGGGCGCTTGAGCGGATAGATCGCACGTCAGCGCCGCGATCAGGAGAGCGCGGGAGACATGTCGGAGGATGGAACTGGAATTGGACATGATCAGCCGGAACGTTGGCGGCGGCTCTGGAAAAAGCCCATCAGCGCGGGCATCCAGTTCGCGCCGTTGGTGAATTGCAGCAAGTCCACGCCCAGCGACCGGATGCGCGCGGCGGTCAACTCGCGGCGCTGGCGGGATTGTTTTTCGAACGCCGCGCGGACCTTCGCGCTGCCGGTGTCGATCTCGACGACCTGGCCGCTTTCCGCGTCCTCGATGCAGATGCGGCCGACATCGGGCAGCGATTCCTCGCGCGGATCGGTCACGGAAACGGCGATCACGTCGTGGCGGCGGTTGGTGACTTGCAGTTTGTTGCGCAGGTGCTTCAGCCGGTCTTCAAACGGCGCGCCGAGACAGAAATCCGACACCAGGAAAATCACGGATTTCCGGTGGATCACCTGGTTGGCGAAATCCAACGCCTTCGAGATATCAGTGCCGCGTTTTTCCGGTTGGAAATATAACGTCTCGCGGATCAGGCGCATGATGTGCATCCGGCCCTTGCCCGGCGGAATGTATAACTCGACCTCGTCGCTGAAAAGGATGAGCCCGACCTTGTCGCGGTTTCGAATCGCCGAGGCGGCGAGCACACCTGCGGCTTCGGCGGCGAGCTCGCGTTTGGAATCGACCACCGAACCGAAGTCTGAGGAGGCGCTGACGTCGATCATCAGCAGGATGGTTAGTTCGCGCTCTTCGGTGAAAAGTTTCACGTGCGGATCGCCGGTGCGGGCGGTGACGTTCCAGTCGATAGTGCGCACGTCGTCGCCCGGGACGTAATTTCTAACCCGGTCGAAGTCCATGCCGCGGCCTTTGAAAACGCTGGCGTAGCGGCCGGCCAGCGAGTCATCGACCAGCCGGTTCGTACGGACTTCCATGCGCCGGACGCGGCCGAGGATTTCCGCGGCGCGGGCCTCGTCCTTGACGCTGATGGGCGTGGCGGCTTTAGGTTTGATCATCCGATGGAATCATTTGGAGTTTTTTAACCGCAGATGAACGCAGATGGACACAGATAAGAGAAGAAGCATTGAGGGATAGATATTCCATCACTTCTTCATTAACGTTTATCTGCGTTCATCTGCGGTTCAATTTCTTCATCCCACCGCATCATGGCACAGGTAATTCGTCGAGGATGCGGGTGATGATTTGCTCGCTGTTCAGGCCCTCCGCTTCCGCTTCATAGGTGACGGTTACGCGGTGGCGCATGACGTCCATGGCGATGTTTTTCACGTCGTGCGGTGTGACGTAGGCGCGGCCGTTGAGGAAGGCGTGGGCCCGGCTGGCGAGTGCGAGATTGATGGTGGCGCGCGGCGAGGCACCCACGCGGATGAGCGGCGCGATGTGGATGCCGTATTCGTCCGGGCGGCGGGTCGCGTGGACCATGCGGACGATGTAGCGTTTCACTTTTTCATCCAGATAGAGGTTGTTCACGACGGTGCGCGCCTGCTGGATCGCTTCGAGGCTGACGATCGGCTGCGGCACCGGCATTTCCTCGGTGGTGCCTGCCAGATCGAGCACGCGGAGTTCCTCCTCCTCG
>JAIFNK010000076.1 GCA_020047775.1 Akkermansia sp.
CTTCAGCGATGACGGCGAAATGATCCGCGCCAACCAGGGGCATTCCGTGGAAGTGAACCTGGGATACCAAGCGACACCGCCTCCCGTGATTCTCTATCATGGAACGGTGTCCCGGTTTCTCCCCGGCATCCGGCAGAACGGGATTCAGAAGGGGCAACGGCATCACGTCCATCTCAGTGCATCGCTTGAAGTCGCGAACACGGTCGGCAAGCGGCGCGGGCAACCGGTGGTTCTAACTGTCAAAGCGCGGGAAATGAATGCCGCCGGGCATGATTTCCATCTTTCAACCAACGGGGTCTGGCTGACTGATCTCGTTCCACCCAGATTCATCGGTTTTCCGGAATGAACCCTAACCTCTCACCCATCCATTCCCTGTTGGGAACGGCGCTTGGCGATTCACTCGGGCTGCCATCGGAGGGCATGAGCCGTTCACGCATCGCGAAACGCTGGAAAGGGCCGCTGGAGCAGCGGTTTCTATTCGGTCACGGAATGATCAGCGACGACACGGAACACACGATTCTCATTTCCCAGGCCCTGTTGCTTTGCGGGAATGATCCGGCGGTTTTTCAGCGACGTTTGGCAGGCAAATTGAGATGGTGGTTCGCCGGCCTGCCTGCCGGGATCGGATTGGCTACGGCCAAGGCCATCATCAAGCTGTGGATCGGTTTCCCGCCGGGTCGCAACGGAGTGTTTTCCGCAGGCAACGGGCCGGTGATGAGGGCGCCCATTCTCGGAGTTCATTTCTCCAATGACAGCGGGCGGCGGGCCGCATTTGTGAGAGCCTCCACGCTGCTGACCCATACGGATCCCAAGGCGGTGGAAGCCGCGATGATGGCGGCGGATTGTGCCGCATTCGCGACCAACGGGGAATTGAGTCGCGATGTGATTCTCGACCGGATGAAGGAAATCACCGTGTCGCCGGAGTGGAAACAGCCGGTTGAAAGGATCGAGGCATCATTGGCAGCCGGAACGAGCGTGAAGCAGTTCGCCGAGGAAATGGGATTCTCCAAGGGAGTATCCGGGTATGCCGTGCACACGATGATCATGGTGCTCTTCATCTGGCTGAGGCACCGCGGGGATTTCTGTTTGATTGTCAGCGAGGCGGTTGCCTGCGGTGGGGATACGGACAGTGTTGCGGCGATTGCCGGAGGAATCGCGGGTGCGGAGGCGGAAAGCTTGATGCCGGAGTGGCTGGCCAGGCTGTCTGACAGGCCTTACACCTTGGACTACATCACCCGGCTTGGTTCCGCACTCGCTGAATCACGCGAAGGGTCTTTGGTGAGTCTGCCGTCCGTTGCCAACTGGTTGATCATTCCCAGAAACATCGTTTTTTTCCTCGCTGTCCTCTCTCACGGGTTCCGCAGGATTTTTCCGCCGTATTAGCTGCCATCGCGGACATATTGTCCTCTTCCCGCCCATTGAAAGGCGCAAGGCCGCTACCTAACGAGTGACGGCCTTGCGGGGAGTTTCAATGGTTGGGTTCCATCAGGCCTTGGGCAGGGTGACGGTTAGGACGCCTTCTTTGCGTTCGACCTTCATCTTGTCCGCTTGCACCGGGCCGGGCAGACTGAGCACTTGCAGATAGCGGGCACGGTGCGCGGTGGCGGGGGTCGATTCCGCCTTCGCCTCGATTTTCAAGGACTGCCCGTCGATGGTCGCGGTGATGTTTTGCATGTCACGTTCGGGCAGGTAGGTGGTGACGACGTAGTTGGAGCCCACTTCCTTGAGATCCACCGACGAGCCGAAGTTGAACTCGTCGAAGTAACCGTTTTGCTCCGCTGACGGGTTGAATTCCGCGAGGGACTCGTTGAAAACGCGGTCCATTTCCTTACGCATCCGGTCCATGCGTTGGAGGAAATCGCGTTCCCAGTGGGTCATCGGCGGTGGCAGGGTTCCGGGAACCACGGCAGGCGGCGATTTCGCAATACCCGGGCTCTTCGGCACGGTCACCACGATGACGCCGTCCCTGTCCATGCGCTCGATTTTCAACGCGGCACCCGGCGCGACTCCCGCCAGTGCCAACGTTTGCTCGTAACGACTGGCCTTGCCGTCGGCCGGAGCCACGATCCGCAGGGTGTCACCATCCAGCGTGACCGACACTTTTTGCGTGTTATGTCCCGGAAGGTCCAGTCGCACGGTGTAACTCTCTTTTTGTTCGCGCAGATCGACGGAGGCGGTGGAAACCGATGCCTTTTCGGCTTCGCCGCGAAGGTTCTTCCACGTGTCGCGAAAGGTACCGGACATCCGGCTTTGCCAGCGCTCCACGGTCTGCATGAATCCGTCGTTTTTATCCGCTTCGGCTGCGGGCACTGCGGTCGTGCCGGCCGTGATGAACGCCATCCCCAATCCGATGACCGCTGCGGGGGACAGGGCGCGTCGCATAATGGTTGTTTTGGTTTTCATGGTTTTGTCCTCTCCATGTGTGGTCGAGGAAAAATCCCTCCATCGCCCAAGCGGCTTCCCAAATCGGATTTGTGTAAACTATTTCGGATTGGGATCGGACAAGCAGTGATTGCTTCCGGGAACCATCGGGATCAACACTCGCGCGTGAATCCCGCTCTTGAAACGTTGATGCTCGCCTTCAAAGGCGAGGAGGCAGTGGCCATTCCCGAGCGGGCCCTCTTCATCGGCGCGCAGCCGCATCCGGCACTGAAGACGTGGCCGGAAGTCACTGGTTGGCAGCCGCTCAAGCCGCTGGCCGCCGCATGGGAGCGCGCCGGATTTCCGCGCGTTGACGGGCTGCCGGAAGGAAAATGGCCGCTGGTGCTGGTGTTGCCCGGCAAGTCGCGCGACGAGGCGCTCGCCTGGTTCGCCATGGCCCGTGACCGCCTTGCGCCCGGCGGGAAACTGCTCGTCGCCATGCCCAACACCGCCGGTGCCGGGCGGTTTGAAAAGGAACTCTGCAAGGCCACCGGCAATGTTGTTTCCCTCCAGAAACACAAATGCCGCGCCTTCCACGCGGCGGAAGACGGTGCCTGGAACGAGGCGGTTTTCAACGAATGGCGCGCGCTCGGCGGGCTGCGGGAAATTTCCGGCTTCACCGTGCAGGCCGGGATTTTCAGCAGCGACCACATCGATCCCGGCTCACAGCTTCTGGCAGACCACCTGCCCGCCCACCTCCACGGCCACGTCGCGGACCTTGGCGCGGGCTGGGGATTTCTATCCGACGCTGTCCTCAAGCGCTGCCCGAAGATCGCGCGGCTGGATCTGTTCGAAGCGGACGCGCGGGCGCTCCAGTGCGCCCGCAAAAACCTCGCCGGCCGCGACTGCGAAATCACTTTCCACTGGCACGACGTCACCACTGGGATTCCCGGCGTTTACGACGCCATCATCATGAATCCGCCGTTCCACACCGGTCAGGCGACCGATGTCGATCTCGGCCGGGCCTTCCTCAAGACCGCGTCCGCCGCGCTCAAGCGCGGCGGAAAATTGCTGCTGGTCGCCAACCGCCAGCTTCCCTACGAAGCCGTGCTCGAAACCAGCGGCCTCGCCTGGCGCAAGATCGCCGAGGACAAAACCTACAAACTCCTCTTCGCCGACAAACGCTCTTGAGAGACCAGAGACAAGAATCCAGAAACCAGAGTCCAGATAGCATTCACTCTTTCCTTTGGCACTTCTCTGGATTCTTGTCTCTTTTCTCTGGCTTCTCTTTCTCATGAAACTCGTCAAACTCCTCGCCAATCTCGGCTACGGCTCCCGCAAGGAAGTGCAGCGCCTCATCCGCTCCGGCGCCGTCACCGATGCGGACGGAAACGTGTTAGGTGAAAACGACGTGCCGCCCCACGACCGGATCCTCTTCCGCGGCGAGCCGCTCGATCCGCCCGCGCCGCTGGTGATCATGCTGAACAAACCGGACGGCTACACGTGCAGCGCCGAGGATCCCGGCAGCACCATTTACGATTTGTTGCCGCCGCGGTTTGCCCAGAGAAATCCCGGGCTCAATCCCATCGGCCGGCTCGACAAGGACACCACCGGCCTGCTGCTCATGACCGACGACGGCAAGCTGCTCCACAAGATCATCCACCCGAAGTCGAACTGCCTGAAAATCTATCACGCCTCCCTCGACCGCCCGCTCGAAGGCCACGAGGGCGAGCTCTTCGCCTCTGGCACCCTGGTCCTCAACAGCGAGACGCGGCCGCTGCTTCCCGCGCAATTCCAGGCTCTGGGAGAAAAGGAAGCGCTGGTGACGCTGCACGAGGGGCGTTATCACCAGGTCCGCCGGATGTTCGCCGCCGCTGGAAACCATGTGCTCGGACTCAAACGCATTTCCATCGGTGGCCTGAAACTGCCAGACGACCTCGAAGAAGGCGACTGGCGGGCGCTGGAGCCGGAAGAGCTGGCAAGCGTGTTTTGCTGAGGCGATGCACCGCGTGATACAGGCATTCCTGCCTGTTCTTTCACAAGCCGCAGCATCTCAAAGAACAGGCAGGAATGCCTGTATCACGATTCTCCGATCAGAACGAGGCTCTAACGCCGGAGAGCAGGGTGACGCCGGCGTAGGAATTTCCCGTACGGTTGCCAAGCCACGCCCACTCCGCGCCGGCCATGAGCTTCAGGCCGTCACCGTGGATGAAATATTGGGCACCGGCGTAGAGCGAGTGATAGGAATCGCCGAGGCCTTTATTGGCCGCGACCTCGCGCTCGTATCGGAACTGGCCCTGCACGCCCAGCGGACCTTCGCTGTTAGCATAAGCGTATCGGCCGACGAGTTGCAGGGTTTTCGGCAGGATGTCGTAGGTCGGCTCGATGTAGAATCCGAAGACATCGCTGTTAGTCCCGTCGCCACCGCGGGCGTGGAAGGCTTCGATGGCGAGCTGGACGGGTCCTTGTTTCGCGATGAAGGTGGCTGAGACGACATCGTTGTATTTGCCCAGCTCGCTGTCGCCGTCCTGGCGGTCGCTGTGCAGCCAGTCGAGCCAGACTTCCGCCTTGTCCATGTCGAGTGGCTTCTCGAAATCGTATCCCGCGCCGAGGGTGAGTGATATGCCGGCATTGAAATCACCGAATTCCCCGTCGCCGAACGCGCCGCTGCCGTCCGTGGTGTTAGGCGTGTCGTTGGAATAGACGGCGGTCCGCCAGGTGAGGTCGGCGGCTTTTCCTTCCACGGCCAAGCCGGTGACACGGTTGACGTTGAGCTGGTTGAAGATCTGGGAACGCTCGAAGGTGGGTTGCGCGAGGTTGGAATTCAGCCAGTCGTACTGGGCGATGTTAGGTTGTTGTTTTCCCGCCGTGATGCTGAGCCAGGTCACGGGTTTCCAGCGGATGTAGGCATCGACAAGCCCGTCGTAAATGTCCTCGAAGCCGTCGGAGCTCTGGAAATCCAGGCGGACTTCCACGCGTTTTTCGAAGAGCTTGGCATCGAAGCCGAATCGCGAGCGGCGGTCCTCCCAGCGGCTCTGGCTGCCGTGGTCCGCATCGACGTCCGAGTATTGTCCCTGATAGCGGCCACGGAGTTTGAACTCTTCGAGGATGGGATTTTGCCCGTCCTTGTGGAGGGTCGCGTGATTCCACAGCTCGTCGAAGCCGCGGGGCTCTTCACCGGTTGCGTGGAATGACAAGGAGGCCAGCAAGGCGAGCGCCGCCATAAGATGCTGTCGTGGGATGAATTTCATGGATGCCCGGGGCCCTGTCCGGATGCGGTTACCTTGTCGCGACGGGGCGGGCCATGCAGCGCGTATCCCGCAATTTTGAAGGCAGATCCGGTGAAAACTTGAATGAAATGGCACGTCGCGGGGAAGAAACTGCTGCCTCGCCCGTGCGAACACGCTTGATCGCGGATGCCGCGCCGGGACATGTTCGGCGCAGGCAATGAAGGAACTTATCGAAGAACTCGAGCGCTGGGGCGCGGATGTGATCTTCGGACGCGCCAAGGGGTTCCGGGCGGCGTTGATGCGCTTCGCCATGCGGGCGCTTTCCGGGATTTTCCGGATGATCGTGCAAATCCGGCTGATGCGCTACCGGCGCGGGTGGCGGGAGCAGCAGTATTTGGGGACGCAGGTGGTGGCCATCGGCAACATCACGGTGGGCGGCACCGGCAAGACGCCGGTGGTGGAGCTGCTGGCGCGCTCGCTGCGGGATCGAGGCCGCAGCGTGGCAATCCTTTCCCGCGGGTATAAAAGCAAGAAACTCGACCGGCCGCAGAAGTGGCAGGACAAGCAAGGCCGGGCGATTCCGGGCGAGCGGATGCCCAAGGTGGTTTCGACCGGCAGCGCGCTGTTGCTGGACTCGAAATTCGCGGGCGACGAGCCGTTCATGCTGGCGAAAAATTTGGACGGCGTGGCGGTGGTGGTGGACAAGAACCGGGTGAAAGGCGGGCTCTTCGCGGTCGGGCAACTCGGGGCTGACACGCTTTTGCTCGATGACGGGATGCAGTATCTGGACCTCGCGCACTCGATCGATGTCGTGCTGATTGATTCCGGCTCGCCGTTCGGGACAGAGGCCCTGCTGCCGCGCGGGACGCTGCGCGAGCCGCCGAAAAACCTGCGCCGGGCGAGTTACATCCTCATCACCAAGTGCAACGGCGGTTTGAACGAGAAGCTCGTTTCCCGTATCCGGAAATATAACAAGACGGCGGAAATCATCGAGTGCACGCACGGGCCGATCTATCTGGAAAACGTGTTCACGCGGGAGCGCGAGCCGTTGGAGTTCCTCAAGGACAAGTGGGTGGGGGCGATCAGCGCGATCGCCGTGCCCGAGGCGTTCGAGGGATCGTTGGAAAAACTCGGCGCACGGGTGGAGATCCGGCGGCGTTTTTCCGATCACTATCGGTTTTCGCGCAAGGAGGTGGAGCATTTCATGCAGCGCTGTGTGGAGCGGGACATGGGGCTGATCGTCACCACCGAGAAAGACGCGGTGCGGTTTCCCAAACCGGGCTCCATCGACGTGCCGGTGTATTTCCTGCGGATCGAGGTGGAAATCCTCAAAGGCCAGGCGGTCTGGGACGACCTCGTCACGCGGATCTGCAACCCGCCGCCGGTGTTCCAGTCGGTGTTGCGGAACCGGCACGCGTACCGGCCGTGAGGAGCCATGGTATGGACTGCTCCGACATGTCGGAGCTTTGGCACTGGCCGACATGTCGGCCAGTGGGAAAGCGGGGACATGTCCCCGCAGTCCGAAAGAATCAGTGACACTCGGTTTGCAGGCTTGATGCGACAGGCGTTCGAACGGATGTTAGCCGCATGCCGGACCAACTTCTGCCGCAGCCGCCACCGGATGCCCCCGCACCGCCGCCGAGTGAGGCGGCTTTGCGGTCGCGGCGGAAAATGAAGTGGTTGCTTTGGGTCGGGGTTGGCTCTGTATTGATTCTGTTACTGCTGTCGCCGTTTCTTGTCCGGCGACGAGGCCCGCACAACGTCTCCGAAGCCGTGAGCAACGCCCGACAGATCGGGTTGGCGCTTTTTGAATTCGAAAGCGAATACGGGAAATTTCCTGACAGCTCGACGGTCGCGGTGATACGGCGCACGACAGGAACCACGCTCTCGCTTCCGGATCGGACCTCGAACGATCTCTTCGCACAACTCATTGTCTCCGGAATTGCCGGCACGGAACACCTGTTTTACGCGAAGGCAAAATCCATGCGCAGGCCGGACGATGTTTTCACGACCGACGCGACCATTCTGGACCACGGCGAGTGCGCTTTCGCCTACATTGCCGGGCTATCGAGCACCGACCCACTCGCACCGATTGTCTTCGGTCCGGTGATTCCGGGCACCTCCAGTTTGGACCGGAAATCGTGCCAAGGGAGAGCGGTCGTTCTCCGCGTCGACAATTCCGCAATGACCTACCCAATCAACTCCGCCGGAAAAATCATCATCAACGGCCTCGACCTACTCGATCCCCGCCAACCGTTCTGGCACGGCAAGGCCCCGGACGTGAAATGGCCGAAGTGACGGAGGAGCCTTATTCTCCCTCTTGCTCTCAACCCTCGACTTTTTCTTTTTTAAAATTCCCCTTTTTCGGATTGCCACCGGGGAAAGCCGTCCCTAGCTTCCGCCTCCCGCGATCTTTAACCTCATTCCGAGATGTCCAAGCACAACAGCCTCAAGTCCAGCGCCACCGTCGGCGGCAAACGTTCCGTTCTCAAGCGCTTCGAGCGCGTCAAACTCCTCAAGGAGCGCGGCGAATGGAAAGCCGGCAGGTCCCCTGTCGGTCTTCCGAAGACCAAGCACGAGGGTTAATCCTCTGGCTTTTCAACACTTTCTAAAACGCGCGGATCCCACCGGGTTCGCGCCTTTTGCATTTCGTCCCATGGCAACCAACGACGGCACCCGCCTCAACAAATACCTCGCGTCCTGCGCCGTGGGCTCCCGCCGCGCCTGCGATGAACTCATCAAGGCCGGCCGCGTGGAGGTGAATGGCAGCCCGTGCGTCAACATGGGAACCCGCATCAACCCCGGCGACCACGTGAAGGTGGACGGCAAGCGGGTGGCTCAGCGGGAGACGATGATCGTCGCCTTCCACAAGCCGCGCGGTTTCGTCTGCACCCGCGAGGACGAACTCGGGCGGGACACGATTTACTCGATGCTGCCGGCCTCGCTGCACTCGCTGCACCACGTCGGGCGGCTGGACATGGACTCGGAAGGCCTGCTCATTTTGACCAACGACGGCGATCTTTCGCAGCAGTTGATGCATCCGTCGAAGTCGATCGAGAAGGAATACCTCGTCACCTCGAACCAGGCGTTTGAGAACTCCCACCTCGACCAATTTCTCGAAGGCGTTTACACGACCGAGGGACGATTGAAGGCGAAATCCATCGAACGCCTGTCATCCCGCCGCCTCAAGGTGGTGCTCGATCACGGCGCGAAACGCCAGATCCGCGTGATGTTCGACACCCTCGGCTATCAGGTGACCAAGCTGCTGCGCGTGCGCATCGGCGCGCTGTGGCTCGGCGATCTGGAACCCGGCGCTTGGGCGGCCTTGAATTCCGTGGAAATCCAGATGCTGCTCGGCAATCCGAAGCCCGCGAAAAAGCGCGGAGCGTAGCGGCGATCACCGGTCGCCGCGAAGGGTTTGGCACCATGGGATTGATTCCGCCCGGATCGGAGATTTCCGCGCGGAATAAATTCCGCGCTCCAATCCTAGCGGCCCGCCTTGCCGCTTTACCCGAACCCGATGGGACCTTC
>JAIFNK010000034.1 GCA_020047775.1 Akkermansia sp.
TACAAACTCGAAATCGTCAAATCCGGCTACAAGCGCGGCGAGACGTGGGAAGAGGAAGGCGCGATTGATCCGAAGACCGGAAAAATCCTCGCCGCCCCGCTGCCCGAGCGCACCGGCCTGATTCCGCTGCGCTTCATCACAGTCGATTGCCAGATGGACCATTTGTTCATCGTGGTTCGCTCGTGGTCGGCGGAGGGATCGAGTCGCCTGGTGTGGAACGAGCGCATCCTGACATTCACCGACATCGACGTGTTGCAGGAACGTTTCGAGGTCCACCCGAGCCTGGTCTTCCTCGACGCCGGCTATGCGACCTACGACGTCTATCGGGAATGCGCCAAACGCGGCTGGGTGGCACTCATCGGTGACCGCCGCCCGGTCTATCCGCACAAGGGACGCGACGGCAAAACCGTCCAGCGGTTCTACTCGCCCAGGCGCAAGGTGGTGCTCTCGCATCGCCAACACTGCCACGTTCACTACTGGAGCAACCTCAACATCAAGGACACGCTCGCCCGTCTGCGCCGCAATCAGGACCCGTCCCAAGGCCCGACATGGGAGGTGCCCGATGACATAGACGACGACTATCTCGCCCAGATGGAGAGCGAGCAACGCATCAAGGAAAAGGGCCAATGGATGTGGAAGCAGATCGGTTCCCGACCTAATCACCTGTTTGACTCGGAATGTCTGCAAGTCGTAGGGGCAACCATGTTGAAGATCGTCGGGCGCGAGTCCATCGCCGCCGCATCGGTTGACACCTCGGACGGGG
The DNA here is from genome assembly GCA_020047775.1 of Akkermansia sp. Taxonomy (GTDB): domain Bacteria; phylum Verrucomicrobiota; class Verrucomicrobiia; order Verrucomicrobiales; family Akkermansiaceae; genus Luteolibacter. Next base: position 764 of record JAIFNK010000034.1, read on the forward strand.
AGTCATGAAAAACGTCACCATCCTCCGACTTCTCACCGCCGTGGCTTCCGGTCTTTCGACTCTCGCCGCACTCGATCTGGCCGGCATCGCCAAGATGTTCGATCCCGCCACCGCGAAATACCTGCTTGCCGTCGGTCCTGCTGCGCTTGCCGTGAAAGAACTCGTCGTGGTGCTTGGCGATCTCTTTGACGATGGCAAGCCTAACCAATCCTTCAAAATCGGCGTGTTCTGTTTCGCACTCGCGCTCCTGACGATCCCGTTCCTGGTGTCGTGTGCTACGCCGCCTCCGGTCAAAGGGCAGTTCGCCACCAATGCGGGCCACCTCACGGTTCATCCGGACGGTCGCTTCGAAATCGTCGTGGAACCCCGCACTTCCAAGTAAGCCATGAGTGCGGCACTGTGGAAGAAGATCCAATCGTTTTTGGGAATCACCGCTGATGGCGTCCCGGGCGACCAGACGGCCAACGCGGTGGCCGCCACGCTCGGGCTGATTTCGCAGGTCCCGACCTTCGATTCCCGTTCCGAGGCGAACATCGCCACTCTGGTTCTCGATGCACAGGCGAAGGCACGCGAATGGCTGGTGCGATGCCGTACCGAGGGAATCAACGTGAAGGTGATCTGCGGCCTGCGAACCTACGAGGAACAGGCAGAACTCTATGCACAGGGTCGAACCAAGCCCGGCTCCAAAGTCACCAACGCCATGCCCGGCTATTCGTGGCACAACTTCGGCGTGGCGTGGGACTTCGTGGTCTTCGACGCCAACGGGCAACCGCAATGGGACAGTCCCCTGATGGACCGGTGCGGAGAGATCGGAGAGGAACTCGGGCTCGAATGGGGTGGACGCTGGAAGAGTCCCAAAGACAAGCCACACCTTCATCTGAAGACCGGAGTCACGCTTGCCGAGGCGCGCCAGATTCGGAAGAGCGGCAGGCAGATAGCCTGACCGTTGACAGGCGCAACCTGACATGGCACGCGGACTTTTCATCACCGGCTTCACGATTTCCGAGGTGCTCGCCATCCAGCAGCGGGCGAAGGAATTTCTCACCGAAGGCAAAACCCTCATGACCTGGAACGAGGCTGGCAGCTCCGCCACCAAGCAGTTCACCATGCCGGTCGATCAGGTGCTTGAGGAATGCGGCCATGCGCTCCGCGTGTTAGACCCCGCCACCTACGGCAAGCCGCGCATCGCCGTAGTCTCCTTCATCTCCGGCCATCTCCCGAAATGAACCGCCTCAAGCACATCGCGCATCTGCTATTGCCGCCGGTTCTCGTGCCAAAGGCGTGGGGCTCGCCGTTCGAATCGGCAAACTGGTCGCCGCGTCGCGGCAGCGTGCCGGGTGCCGCGCCCACCGATGCCCGCAACGAACTCACGCCGGGGGTCCGCACCGAGCTGGTTCGCAAGTCGCGCTACATGCACAAGAACTCGGGTTTCGTGCGGGAGCTTGTCGCCAACATGGCGATTTACTCGACCGGCGACGGCATCCGCGTCCAGGCGCAATCACCCGACCCGGAGTGGAACAGGAAGGCGGAGGCCTATTTTGCGATGTGGTCGCCCCGCTGTGAAGTGACGCGACGGTTTTCGTTCGAGGAATGCCAGGCGCTTGTCTGTCGGGGCATGGACATCGACGGCGAGTATTTCATCCACAAGACCCGCGACACCCAAGGCGAACCACGCATCCAGTTGATCGAATCCCACCGCGTAGGCGACCAGTTCGGTTCACAGGAAACCATCGACGGAGTCGGCCTCGATGCGTGGGGCGCACCGGTTTTCTATCGGACATTGGAAGACAACGGCAAACCCCGTGATCTGCCCGCCGCGTCGGTTCTTCACATCCATGAGCCTGAGTGGGCTGGCGGTGTCCGTTCTCACCCGACGATCCAGCATTCGATCAATCATGTGCTCGATGAAATGGAATTGCTCGCGCTCGAAAAGCACGCGGTCAAAGACAATGCTGACGTGGCGCGCATCCTCAAGACGGCCCGCGGTGAGATCGACGACAACGGTGACTTCGTGGTCGGTGGCGCGGCTGGTGGCAGTGAATCCAGCGACCCGGTTTCGTTGCAACGCATCGTCGGCGGAAAACTGGTGGCACTCAAACCCGACGAATCTCTCGACAGCTTCCAGTCCAATCGGCCATCACCCACCTTCACCGGTTTCCTCGAATATCTGCGGCGCGACTCCGCGCTCGGGATGATTCCCTTCGAGTTCGCGGCGGATTCCAGCAAGATCGGCGGCGCGGGTGTTAGATTGATCGTCGCCAAGGCGGATCGCCGCTTCTCGTTCCGCCAGATGATTCTCGAAAGTCGCCTCATCAAACCGGTTTGGGCTTATGTGATCGGCGATGCCATTGCCCGCGGATTCCTGCCACCGGTGCCAGGCTGGTGGAAGATCAGCTCCGTTCCTCCCAAGCGCGTGACTGTGGACGCCGGACGAGAGGCGCAACAGAACCGTGCCGACGTGGAAATGGGACTGAAGACCCTGTCGGATCACTTCAACGAACAAGGAGCGGACTTCGGCGAGGAAATCGAACGCCGCGCCAGCGATGCCAAGCTCATCCTGGATACAGCGGCGAAGTACGGCGTGCCAGTGGACATGCTCTGGAAACCGAATGGCATGCCTGTCACCCTGCCCGAACCGGAAGAGCCAACGCCCGGACGTTGACACCGCCATCCGGGCGTGAACCCGGTAATTCAACATCGCGAGTGGCTGATCCAACCTGAAGCGCTCCAATCCATGGACGCCTCGTTGCGGGGACTGGTAGATCGCGGCGGATTTCTCCCACAGCAGACAGCCGACAGCCCGCTGCTCACCATCGAGGACGGCATCGGCGTGGTCGCCATCGAAGGGCCGATCCTGCGCAAGCCCGACCTCTTTGCCCGGATCTTCTTCGGTGCCACCAGTTCCGAAGACATCGGCGAGGCATTGCGCGAAGCGGGTGAACGCGACGACATCAAGGCGGTGTTTCTCAACATTGACTCACCCGGAGGCACTGTGGCCGGCACGCCTGAACTTGCGGCGGCGGTGAAGGCTCTCAATGGAAGCAAGCCAGTCTATGCGTTCTCGTCCGGCCTCATGTGTTCGGCGGCCTATTGGATCGCCAGCCAGGCCCGCGCCATCTACGCCACGCCATCTGCCCAAGTCGGATCCATCGGCGTAGTGCAGGCAGTGATCGACAACACCGCTGCCCTCGACCAAGCGGGACTCAAGGTGGAGGTCTTCTCCGTCGGCAAATACAAGGCGATGGGTGCGCCCGGCACCGCGCTAACAGATGATCAGCGCGAGTTGATTCAGTCGAACCTCGCCGAGATCGCCGCTGATTTCCATGACGCCGTGCTTTCCCGTGGCCGTGCGATTCCTGCCGAGGCCATGGAAGGCCAGACCTTCAGCGGCAAGCAGGCCCAGCGCTACAACCTCGCGGGCATGGTTCCCGACCGCGCCGACGCGATGCGCCGCCTGCGCATCTATCACGCGTCGGTTGACACGGGATCACGGTCGATGAAGACCATCGAAGACGAACTCGCCGAAGCCCGCACCCAGGTCGCCAACCTGCAGCGGGACCACCAAGCCCAGACCGATCTGCTCAACGAAGCCTCGACCAGCGTCGATTCGCTGCGCGGCGAAGTGGAACTGCTTGCCGCCGAAATCGACACGCTAAAAGCGGAGCGCGATGACGCGAAGAGCCAGGCCGCCAATCTCATCATCGAGCGCGACTCCGCCAGCGCCCGTGTTGTCACGATGCAATCCCGCATCACCGGGCTGGAAGCATCGCAGACCGACTTCGACCGCAGGTTGCAACTCGAAGTCGCCCGCGTCGTCGCCTCCACCGGCACCACGATGCCCGCTCAAGTGACACCCGCCGGGGACTCCACTCAGGCCGCGGATCTTCACGCGCGTTTCGCCGCCATCACCGATCCCGCCGGGCAGACCGCCTTCTGGCGCAAGCTCACTCCCGAACAACAAGCCCTCATCCTCAAACACCAAGCCTGATAGAAAGCCATGTCCAACACCCTCACCAACGTCAAAGACATCAAGGTCGCCCAACGGGCGCTCATGCCCTTCATGTCGAACCTTCTGCCGGTCACGGCGTTCTCCACCGATTTCAGTCCGCAGCCTGCCGACAAGCTCGATACGGTGCGCGTTCCGCTCGTCGGCGCGCCAAGCACTTCGAGTGATTTCGCAGGCGACTACTCGGCCAATGCCGATTCCACGGTCACCGTGGTTCCGGTCACGCTCAACCGCCACAAATACAAGACCGTCCACGTCACCGCCAGGGAATCCGCAGAGACCTCGCTCAACGCGCTCGAAGCCCTGGTGGAGGCCGCCGCCCAACAACTCGCTCAGGACGTGCTGGTGGACATCTTCAGTTGCATCACGCTCGCCAACTTCGGCGCTCCGGGGATCGCCGCGCTCGCCGCCACCGCCTTCGATTACAAGAAGGTGCTCAGCCTGCGCGAAGCCTGCGGCAATGCCAAGATGCCGCCCAACCCGCGCTCACTGGTGCTCGATGCCGGATACTACACCAACATGCTCGCCGACGATGTGGTGGCCAAGAGTTTCAATCTGAACCTCAACGCCCCGGCTGTCACCGAAGGCATGGTCAAACGGATCGCCGGATTCAACCTGCACGAGACGACCCTCATCCCGTCGGATCACGCGGAAAAGCTCGCGGGTTTTGCCGCCCATTCCAGCGCCGTCGCGGTGGCCATGCGCTATCTCCAACCGGTGGCCGACTATCAGCAGGCCGGTGCCGTCACCGATCCGACCACGGGCATGACCTTCGGCTACCTGCGCTTCACCGACACCCGCGCCAACAAGATCTTCGTCACCCTCGAATGTCTCTACGGCTTCGCCCCGGCCAAGACCGACGCCCTCAAGCGCATCGTTAAACCATAAGCTTCTTTGGAGTTCGATTGGCATCCATCACCCTCTCTCGGGAAACCGGGAGGGGGTGTTTTGCTTGTGTGGATTGACATCGTGCGCGGTGGGTGAACGCGATCCAAGCCGCCGCTGCCGAAGCATTCGTTGAGATCCTGCGAGATGCGGGCGTGCCTGTGACCATCGGAGGCAGGGAGTATCTGGCGATGGTCTCGCCAAGCGGTCTTGCCGTCATGATTAAAAAGTTTGTCCCGTGATCCTTGGAATCAAAGACCCCAAGGCCGGCAGAACCCTTGACAGCACGCCGGGATGGACACAGGGCGCGGAGCGAATAAGCGGGAAGGACTTGCTAGCGCGGGCCGGAGGCGATTTCCTAAACACTTTCCGAAGCGTTGCTAAAAGATGGTCGTTAGCCTCGCCTTCGCTATCGAAGCGGCGAATGCCTTGCCGCTCTCCTCTTTCGCTGTAGTAAAAAATCCAGTTAAATCCTTGAGCTTCGACGCAATAACACTCGCCAGCACCCAATCCATCAAAATAGTAGGCATTCGAAGGAATTTCCAAGAATTGAGTTTCGGTGATAAATTGAGTTCGATTCATAGTCCGACCTCCCGCAAAAAGCCTTAAGTTCCTGTTTCATCCACTGCGCGAGCTAGTCCTAGCATGTCGGTTTTGATCTCCGCTGGGATTTCACTATCTGACTGCGCGAGCCGACATTCGTGACGCAGTCCCATCAAGATTTCTCCACTCGTTACACCTCCGAGCCGGGCGTTTTCAATCCGTTCGGCTGTAGATTCGCAGCCTGCAAGTTGAAGTTTATTCTCGATTCTTTTAGCGTGTTCAATAAAGTCGTATGACATAATTACTGACCTAAAATGTTTAACAGCAATTGCCGCCGCTCCGCCGTTTCACTGTGGGATCACGTTGCAACATTTCCAAGAAGCATTGACATGCTTCTTCTTCAGTCGGAAATGCTCGTTCACCCGTTCGCAACCCTCGTTCACTGTAGTAAATCCGCCATCCGTTTCCGGTCGATGGTTCAAGAATCAGGGCCTCATTTTTGACTGATCCATCGAGCGAATACGAATCTGACCTGATTTCAGATTCTTTGAGCTTCAATCTCAAGTCGGTTGTTCTCATCGGGCAATTGGTTCGAGGACTCCAAGTCTAATTAACTCGTCCACAGTAAAGGGAAGCTCATATTGTGTTCCCAACCCGAGTTTGCCAAATGCCGGAGCCGTCAGTCCGCTCTTAACTTCTATGCCTTGGAGAACTCGATACGCCTCGGGTTCATATCTTAGCACGTCCTCAGGCAAGCCACGCATTGGAAACGGCGTGCCTCCCTTGGCAACAAAAGTTCCGAAACGGGATCCGTAACGATCAATAATTGTTCCAGGCTGTAGGGTCACGGCACTTGGAACACCGAGGAAACCGCGATTTTCTGGCCATGCAGTTCGCGTTAATTGTCCTGAAAATGGGGTGATTTCATACCGCTTGGCAGTAGCCCCCCACGGTTTCAAAGCAGTTCTCGCAAAGGATCTTCCTCTGGCTCCTACTCTCACAAAATCATCAGCGACGCCTTCCACACGACCTATCGGCAGGAACACCATCGCTGCTGCAAATGTCCGCTCGCCGGGGCTTATTTCTTGGAGGCCGAATCCGCCATTGCCCCAGCCGTTCCAGGTGATGGCATTGCCGGTGGTCACGTCGGTGGCCATCGCGGCCGAAAGGACTGCCGCGCCGAGGTGCATCGGGATGTCCGCTGTGGCGAGGCCTATCTCCTTCAGTTTGAAGCTCGGGGAGTTCTGCTCGATGGTGCTTTTCTCATTCGTGGCGCGCTCAAAGGCGCGGAGTTGGATGGCGGTTTGCGCGTTGGCGGCGATGAGCGGCGCGTATTCCGCCAATTTGGCGGTCATCCATGCGTCCTTGTAGCCGCCGAAGCCTCTTTCTCCGCTGAGTCCCGCACCGGCCGCGATTATTTTCCATTCCCGGCTCCCATCGCTCTGGGCTTGGCCGACGGCGGTTTCTATCGCCTCCATCACGTTGCGCATCGAATCCTGGCCTCCATCTCCGGGCACCTTGATTCCGGTCGTTTCCGCTTGCACTTGCGCAGCCATGAGCAGGCTGCGGGCGGCGTTGGGATCACCTTTGGCAACGTCGAGAATGGTCTGGCCGAGCTGCGTCATATTGCCTTTCCCGTCGATCGCGACTTTGGCCAAGCCACCGGCATCGACATTGTTGATCGGGTCGCCGCCGGTTATTCGATAGAGGTTTATATCTTCTACTTCTCCTGTCGGATCACGGGAAATAAACTGGCCGATGGTAGGATCGTAGTGGGCTTGGGCGGTGGCCGCCAAGAATACCCAATGGACGAATGCGAGGAGGATGAATTTGAGATCTTTCATTTTTTTCCTGTTTCAGGCGAGAAATTAGCGCTCTGGCGGGGACTGCGGCAAGGTGGAAATTTCCGTTACTGTCCAACGCCCAGGACCCCGAGGTTTCAAATAAGGCGGGGTGGGGGCCAGTCCGCGCCGTCTCATATCCTCTTCCACATGCCACTGTGCCCAGGCGGCTTCAGGAGGATCGCTCATTAGAGTCGGATCCGGCGGCATGCCGATTCCCGGGGTGTACTCGCCGGTGCGCGTGGCTTCCTCACGCTTGACCGCCCGGAGCTGCGCTGCGTAATAATATGGAGAATCCGAGCCAGTGCGCTTGGCTTGTTCAAAAGTTGCCATCGACTCATCAAAGCGACCGGCAGCCAGCAAACAGAAGCCACGAATGGAAAGGAACCCCGCGAATTCTTGGGCAGAAGTCAGGTTTTTGAGGTATCCCATGTCCTTTTCCTCCCCAGCGGTCATGGGATAGGGCCACTTCCGGTAATGGTCGTCATCGTAAAACCCTACCCCGACGTTTGTTGCCTCAATGTTGAAGCGGGCGTTTTGATCTTCCCAGCGGACGAAATAGTGGGCCTTTGCCGCGACAAGGGATAGCGGGTATTTGAGCCGACGACCGATGGCGACGTAGAGCACGGGCAGCGAGCTGCAAGTGCCTGTTCTCATTTCTCCGGTGAGGCCGTGCAGGAACAGATCTTGAGAGTTCGCGAAGAATTTCACGTCCGTTTCTTGTTGCGCGGCGGGTAAGGCAAGATCCGGGTTGTATCGGATGCGGAAGTCTTGCTGGAGCACGGTCACGAGCATCCCCATGCGGAAATTGGCTTCGGAATTTCGGAATTGATCGGGGTTCGAGAAAAATTGATGCATGTTGCGGGCGGTTTCCGACCGGACGCGATTTGCCATTTGGTCAAGGCTGCCGAGGGATTTGTCCACGTCCAGATTCTCCGCTCCGGGAAGCCCTTCCGCGCAGAGGAGGTTGACGAGTCCAATGTCGAGTCCTTCGAGTTGGTGGGGTTTGAGCGCGAGAAGGGCGGC
>JAIFNK010000048.1 GCA_020047775.1 Akkermansia sp.
GCCTGCGTGAGATCCTCCAACAACCGCGCCCCGAAGCTTCCCGCGCGCTTTGCCCGCTCATGGAAAACCAACGCCGCGCCCTGCCACGCCACTTCTTTCCCGGAGACATACGTTCCCGCCGATGGCCGCCGCTCCAGCCAACCCTCATCCACCAGCTCCCGGATCAAACGATCCGCCGTCTGATAGCTGATTCCGAACTGCGCGGCCAACCCGCGGTTCGAGAAAAACCGTTGCCCCGGCGGATGAAATCCCCCCTTCAAGCGGGCGATCATTTTCTCCTTCACCAACAGCGTGTGCTCGCTCCTCGGACGTGCCATGGGCGGATTATCATATCGGTTTGTTGATGATGCGATCAGAAAATTATTGAAAATCCACTCCCATGACTTGGAATGGCGGCCATGAGTGATTCCGCGCTGCACGACAAGGTGATCGTCATCATCGGCGGCACCACCGGCCTTGGCCTTTCCGCCGCCCGTGCCGTGCTCGCCGCAGGTGCCCGAGGCGTGGTCATCACCGGCCGCAAACAAGAAAGCGCCGACGCGGCAGTGGCCGAACTCGGCGAGCGCTCCGCGGCCGTCACCGGCGATGCCACCTCGCCCGATCACGCCGACCGCGCCATCGCCATCGCGGTTTCCCGCTTCGGCGGCTTCGACGGACTTTATCACGTTGCCGGCGGCAGCGGACGCCGCATGGGCGACGGCCCGCTGCACGAAATCACCGACGACGGCGTGCCCGCCACCCTCGCCCTCAACCTCAACTCCGTCATCTACTCCAACCGCGCTGCCGTCCGCCAATTTCTCGCGCAAGGAACCGGCGGATCCATCCTCAACATGGGCTCGGTGCTCGGTTGGTCGCCTTCGCCGAAATTTTTCTCCACCCACGTCTATGCCGCCGCCAAGTCGGCCATCGTCGGATTCACCAAATCCATCGCCGCGTACTACGCACCTAACGGTATCCGCGCCAACGTGCTCGCTCCCGCCCTCGTCGAAACCCCGATGGCCCAACGCGCCGCTGGCGACGAGGAAATCCTTTCCTTCATCCGCACCAAACAACCGCTCGACGGCGGACGCATCGGCACCCCCGCCGACCTCGATGCCGCCGCCGTGTATTTCCTTTCTCCCGGTTCCGCATTCACCACTGGCCAGGTGCTCGCCGTCGATGGCGGATGGACCGTTTCCGAAGGCCAACTGCCATGAACCCTCCGACTCCATGGATTCTCGGCCTCGACCTCGGCGGCACCCGCCTCAAGGCGCTTTGTCTAACACACGAGGGTGCCGAAATCGCGCGCACCACCGTGTCCAGCGGCGGCGACGATTGGAAACAGTCCGTCAAACAATGCGTCGATCAGTTAGTGAAAACCCACGGAACTCCCGTCTCCATCGGAGTCGCCGCGCCCGGTCTGCCCGCCAGGGATGAACGTTGCATCGCCCACATGCCCGGCCGCCTCCCGGGTCTCGTGGACCTCGATTGGCAGGAATTCCTCGGCTTCCACAAACCCGTGCCCGTCCTCAACGACGCCCACGCCGCCCTGCTCGGCGAGGTCTGGCTCGGCGCGGCCAAATCGCTGCGCGACGTCATCCTCCTCACCCTCGGCACCGGCGTCGGCGGTGCGGCCCTAACAAATGGGAAACTCCTTCGCGGCCACCTCGGGCGCGCCGGCCACTTCGGCCACATTTCAATTCACGCCGATGGCCCGCCCGACATCGTCAACACCCCCGGGAGTCTGGAAGATGCCGTCGGCAACCACTCGCTCCACACCCGCAGCGGCGGGCGTTTCCACTCCACCGCGGACCTCGTCGCCGCCGCCAAAGCCGGTGATCCGCAAGCCGCCGACCTCTGGCAAACCACCATCCGCGACCTCGCCGCAGGCATCGCCTCCCTGATCAATGTCCTCGACCCCGAAGCCGTCCTCCTCGGTGGCGGCATCGCCGAAGCGGGCGATGATCTCTTCCTGCCGCTCGCCGCGGAAATGGAACGCGTCGAGTGGCGTCCCCTCGGCCACAGCGTCCCCATCCTCCGCGCCGCACTCGGCGAGTGGGCCGGAACCATCGGCGCCGCCCGACAATCTAGCAAATTCTAAAATCAACAATCAACAATCAACAATCTCCAGCATGTCACCCACCGCCGAATTCCTCCACCACTCCCGCGCCATCATTGACCGCGTCGCCGAACAGGAACCGCTCATCCAACAGGCCGCCGATCTCTTCACCGCCACCATCCTCGCCGGGCGCATGGTCCACGTCTTCGGTTCCGGCCACTCGCGCATGATGGTCGAGGAAATGTGGCCGCGCTATGGATCCTTCCCCGGCTGGAACCCCATCGTGGAACTCTCCCTCTCCTTCCACAACCTCGTCGTCGGAGCCAACGGCCAGCGCCAGGCGATGTTCCTCGAAAACGTCAGCGGCTTCGCCAATCGCATCCTGCGCAACTACGATCTATCCGATCAAGACACCGCTCTCGTCATTTCGTCCAGCGGCTGCAATGTCGTCCCCATCGAAATGGCCGAGGAGTTCCAACAGCGCGGCATCAAGGTCGTCGCCCTCGTCAGCCAGCTTCACCTCGACGCTTCCACCTCCCGCGACACGCGCGGCAAAAAGCTCACTGACTTCGCCGACATCATCCTCGATACCGGCGCACCCGTCGGCGACGCCATGGTCCGCGTGCCCGGCCTCGACACGCCGGTCGCGCCCGGCTCCACCGTCGGCGGCTGCCTGCTCATCAACTCGATCAAAGCCGAAACCGCCGCCCGCCTCACCGCCGCCGGCCAGCCGCCGAAGGTTCTCACCAGCCCGGTCATCTGCGGCAAGGAACGCGCCACCGAACTCTTCGAATCCGCCTACGACGAACACGCCCACCGCCTCGCCCGCCTCTACGCCAACGTCGGAAAATAGAAATTCAACCGCGAATGAACGCTAATTTAGAATCTGTAATGACTAATTTTCACGATTCGGTTGATAACACGCAGCCTAAAAACCTGCTGAGTTGAAATCTTCCATTCGCGTCCATTCGCGTTCATTCGCGGTTTAAAAAATCTCAAATTTGAAATCTCAAATCCAAAGCTCCCCGCTCATCCTCGACCGCATCCCCGTTCTCGCGGAGACCGACATCCTCGTCGTCGGCGCGGGTTCCGCCGGATGCGCCGCCGCGCTTGCGGCGCGGGAGGGCGGCCAGCATCGTGTTATTTTGCTAGAGCGCTACGGCTTCCCCGGTGGCACGAGCACTCAGATGCTCGACACCTTCTACGGCTTCTTCACCCCGGGCGAGGACCCGCGCAAGGTCGTCGGCGGCATCCCCGACCGCGTCGTTGACTCGCTCGACGCCGCCAAGGCCGTCTTCCTCCGCCCCAACACCTACGGCGCGGGCACCGGCGTGAATTACAACCCCGAACGCCTCAAACTCGTCTGGGACGAATTGCTTGAAAAATCCGGCGTCCGCACCCTCCTGCACGCCACCCTCGTCGCCGCGGAGAGCGATCCAAGCGGCCGTCTAACGGGAGTCGTGATTTCCACCCGTCAGGGATTCTTCCGCATCCGCGCCAAACGCTTCATCGATGCCTCCGGCGATGCCGACCTCTGCCATCTCGCGGACATCCCTTATGAAAAGGCCGGTGACATCGATCCCGCCCAGTCGATGACCACCACATTCCGCATGAGCAACGTCGATCTGGCAGCCTACGAGTCGGCAGGCGGCAAGAAAATGCTCATGCAGCGCATGTCCGCCGCCATGGACAGCGGCAGTCATCCGCTCCCGCGCAAGGCGGGAAGCCTCCACCCGATGAACGCCGCGGGTTGCATTTCCACCGTCGCCGTGCGCGTCGCCGATCTCGATCCCACCGATTTCCAACAACTCGGCGAAGCCGAACGGGAAGGCCGCCGCCAGGCGTTCATCTACGAACAGTTTCTCCAGGACTGCGTGCCCGGTTTCGAGCACTCCCACATCATCGGGCTTTCCCACCACATCGGCGTGCGCGAAACCCGCCGCGTCCATGGCGAATACCGCCTCACCCGCGACGATTGCATGAACGTCACCCGCTTCGACGACCGCGTGCTGCTCTGCGGCGCACCCATCGAAGACCACCGCCCCGCTGCCGGTGGCGGCGAGGAAACCGCATGGGCCTACGTCCCTAACGGTCAAGCCTACGACGTGCCTTACCGCACGCTTGTGCCGAAGGGACGGGAGGAAATCTGGGTCGCCGGCCGTTGTTTCAGCGCCACCCACGACGCGCACGCCTCGTGCCGCTCGATGGCCCAGACCATGGCCATGGGCCAAGCCGCCGGCACCGCGGCCGCGCTCTCGCTGGAAACCGGCATAGTCGATATCCCGACTCTCCAACACCGCCTGCGCCAACAAGGAGCACTTTTGGAAACACCTTCCAAGAAGGCACACACCGGTGCGGCAGATTGGAAACTCAATCATTTCGACATATAGGCCCTGTAAGACCTATACGACCTATCTAATAATCCAATAACAAAACAACATGAAGTCCAACCCACTCCGCACCTCCGTCATCGGCAGCTACTCGTTTCCCGCGTGGCTCGAATTCGCCTCCGCCAACCTCGACCGCTTCGGCTCTGCCGACCGCGCCGAAGTGCAGGATGATGCCGTCGTCACCGCGCTCCACGACCAACTCTCCGCCGGACTCGATGTCGTCACCGATGGCGAACAAACCCGCCTCGATTTCAACCTCTCGTTCTATGGCTACATCAAGGGCATCGAACTCGAATCCGAGTCACCGCGCCGCTTCGGCCCGCCCGCTCACGACCAGCGCGGAAAACACCAGGTCGTCGGCGAACTCAGCGCGCCCCAAGGCCTGGGCGTGGTCGAGGAATACAAGCGCCTCGTGCGCCTCGTGAAACCGTTTCCTAACGACCGCCCCGTCACTCTCAAGGCCAGCGTTCCCGGCCCCTACACCATGAGCGGACGCCTGCTGCCCAACGGCAACTACGCCGACCGCTGGGCACTAACCGAATCGCTGCTGCCCATCGTGCGCGCGGAACTGGAAGCGCTGGTAGAAGCCGGTTGCCAGGAGATCAGCGTCGATGAACCCTCGATGAGCTGCTACGCCTACAAGGAGGACACCAAGCGCTTCGTGGACATTTTCAACCGCACCGTCGAGTCGGTGTATGGCAAGACCCGCCTCTGCACCCACCTCTGCTTCGGCAACTTCAAGGGCCACGCCGTCGGCTTCCGCCGCATCGCCCCGATGTTCCCCGATTTCCTCGATTTCAAGTGCGATGAAATGCACGTCGAAATGGCCAGCCGCGAGTTCGCCGAAATCGAACTCATCTCGCAGATCGCCGAACGCATGGACGTCGCCGTCGGCATCGTCGATGTGAAGAGCTACTACATCGAAACCGCCGAAGACATCGCCAACCGCGTGCGCCTCTGCCTCCAGCACGCCCCCGCCGACCGCCTCGTCTTCGCGCCCGACTGCGGCCTCAGCCAGACCGCCCGCTGGGCAGCCAAACGCAAACTCGCCAGCATGGTCGAAGGAACCCAAATCGTGAGAAATGAACTTGGTTTGTCATGAAGCCCCCCAATCAAAAAGACCAAGCGCTAATCGACGACATCGCTAACGCACGTGCGCAAGGCTGTTCGCGTGCCTGGTGGCTCGGGCAGAGCGGGTTTCTGGTCGTCACCCCGGAAGCAACGATCCTTTTCGATCCCTATCTCTCCGATTCACTGACGAAAAAATACGTAGCCACCGACAAGCCGCACACACGCGTCACCGAGCGCGTCATCGACCCCGGTTTGCTGACGGGCATCGACGTCATCACCAGCTCGCACAACCACACCGACCACTTGGACGCGGAAACCCTGTTGCCGCTTTTCGGGGCAAACCCGCAGGCCAAACTCGTCATCCCGCGCGCCAACCGCGCCTTCGTCCTCGAACGCCTAGGCGCAGTCGAGGAGCGTCTGGTGGAAATCGATGCGGGCGAATCTATCAGTATCGGCAACGTCACCTTTCACGGCATCCCGGCCGCCCACAATACGGTCGAACGCGATGAAAACGGGCAATGCAAGTTCCTCGGTTTCGTCGCCCAAGCCGGCGGACTCACGTTCTATCACAGCGGGGACACGCTGATGCACGACGGCCTCGTCGCCGCGCTCGAAGCCTTCGCTCCCGACATCGCCTTCGTGCCTATCAACGGCAACAAGCCCGAGCGCCGCGTCGCGGGCAACCTCGACGGACGCGAGGCCGCCGAACTCGCCCGTGCGATCCGCGCCCGGCTTGCCATCCCGCACCACTTCGACCTGTTCGCCTTCAACACCGCCACGCCCGAACTCTTCGAAACCGAATGCCAACGCCTCGGCCAGCCCTTTCGCGTCCTGCGCAACGGCGAGGGACTCGACCTATGAATCCTCAGGCTGGGATGGACCTCCGGGCCGTCCGGCGAATGAGCCGCGAATGATTCGCCCATGAAATATTGAAAAAGCATCCCATGGTCACTCTCCATTCTCCAACCATTCTCAGAGGCCGCCCGGAGGTCGGTCCCTGCCAATAACATGAGCTTCATCCGCACCGTCCTTGGCGACATCGCCCCCGATCAACTCGGCGTCTGCTACGCGCACGAACATATCATCATCGATGCCAGCTTCACCACCGTCGTCGATGCAGATTTCCTGCTCGATGATGTGGATGCGGCATCACGGGAGTTAGCGGAATTCCATCAACTCGGCGGTCGCGCAGTAATCGACTCCATGCCCTGCGATTCCGGGCGCAACGTGATGAAACTCGCCGAAGTCTCGCGCCGCAGCGGTGTGCACATCGTTTGCCCGACCGGTCTGCACCTCGCGAAATACTACGACCCCGGCCACTGGGGGAATTCCTATTCCGAAGACGAACTCGCCGCGCTTTTTCTCAGCGAAATCACCGAAGGCATCGACGCCCGCGATTGCAACGGCCCCTTCCCGCAGCGCTCGCCCCACCGCGCCGGGCTGATCAAGATCGCCACCGGCGAAACCATCACCCCGCGTGCGGAGAAGATCTTCGCCGCCGCCGCCGCCGCGCACCGTGTCACCGGCTGCCCCATCCTGACCCACACCGAACAAGGCACACTCGGCTTGGCCCAGGTGGAAATGTTAGGTAAACACGGTGTCGATCTCCGCCACGTCGTCCTCTCCCACCTCGACCGCAAACCGGATCCCGCCTACCACCGCGAGATCCTGTCCACCGGCGTCCGCGTGGAATACGACAGCGCCTTCCGTTGGAAACCGGAACAAGGCAATCCGACGCTCGATCTCCTTTTGGAACTCATTTCCGAATTCCCCGATCAAATCATGCTCGGCATGGACGCCGCGCGCCGCTCGTATTGGAAACACCACGGCGGGTCGCCCGGCATGGGTTTCCTGCTCACCACGTTCACCGATCAAATGAAATCCGCCGGACTAGCAGATATCGACCTTTACCGCATCTTCATCACCAATCCCGCACAAGCCTATGCGTTCAGGAAGATTTCACAGGGTTGATCCAGCTCAGACCGGGAAATCGCCCGAAGCCATCATCGGTGCTGACCACCGTCGCCTGCTGTTCGAGAGCAAGAGCGGCGATCCACGCATCATTGATGTCATTGCCATGAAGATCCAGCCCGGTCACAAAATCCGTGAACAACCGCATGTGCCGCCCCCCGGCGGCCAGCCGTTTGGTGTGAGGATAGCTCCACAAATCCTCCTTCCAAAAGCCAAGCACCTCCGACATCGGAATCAACTTCAGCTTCGGCAACGTCGGAATTCTCAACACTGCCGCTTCCACCAATTCGCACAACCCGATCACATCCCCGGCCTTGGTGGTGTTGTTGAGCCAGCGGCGGCAGGCCACATGCTCCTTCGAAGCTTCGCGAAGCGCGTGGATCAGCACATTGGCATCTGGAAGAAAAAGCGCCATCAGGAGCGGCGGAGTCCGAGTTTGTCCAAGTCATGCTCTAGCTGTTCCTCGTCGGCCACGCGCAGCACATCCTGCCAATCCGAGACAGCGGCATTCCCGCCTCGATACACGCGGAAACAATGCGGCTTGGATGCTCCTGCGGGAGGTTTCTCCAAGCGCATCCGCAGCCCCTCTTCCAGAAGCCGGGTCAGCGTCAGTCCTTCTCGGGCAGCCTTGGCCTTGGCATCCCGATACAGATTGTCATCAATCCGCAGTGTTGTTTGCATGGCGAAACTATCGCGCCTTGACAGATTTCTGTCAAGGCGTTCGCCGCGGATTTCACTCTCGCCCGCCACCCCACAAGCCACCCATCCTTCAGTATGAACCGACCCTGGAAAATCGCCGGAATCAATTTCGACCACATGCACATGGGCGACCTGCTGCGCATGGTGCACGACCACCCGAACGCGGAAATCACCGCCATCTGCGACGAACAACCGGAGCGCATGGCATCAGCCATCACCAACTTCGCGATCCCGGCCGAACGCGTGTTCACCGACTACCGCCAGTGCCTCGAACAATCCCAGCCCGACCTCGTCATCCTCTGCCCGGCCACCGCGCAGCACGCGGAGTGGACGAATAAAGTCGCCCCCTTCGGAACCCACGTCCTGATGGAGAAACCCTTCGCCGCCAGTCTCGCCGATGCGGACGCGATGATCTCCGCGATGGCCGCCACCGGCAAGCAGCTCGTCATCAACTGGCCGCTGCGTTGGTATCCCTCGCACGTCACTGCCAAGCGACTCATCGACGAAGGCCAGATCGGCGAGGTGCTGGAAGTCCATTATTACGACGGCAACCGCGGTCCGCTCTGGCATACTGCCGACAAGATCGAGACCACGCCCACGCCCGAGGCCAAGGCGGCAAGTTGGTTCTACAGAAAATCCGCAGGCGGCGGATCATTGTTAGACTACCTCGGCTACGGCACCACGCTCGGGACTTGGTTCATGAACGGCCGGGCACCCATCGAAGTGACCGCCGTCACCGACCGGCCCGCTGGGCTGGAAGTTGATGAGCACGCCATCGTCATCGCCCGCTACGCCACGGGCCTGTCGAAATTTGAAACCCGCTG